>CAJXNA010000001.1 GCA_913056415.1 uncultured Chloroflexota bacterium
GCGGGGATATGGAGCTGCGTGCTCGGGTCGTCGTATTTGGCGCGGTAGTCGTAGAACTCTCCCTCGAACGTGATCTCGCCCGGTGGCGACGCCTCTGGCTCGTCGTTTCCCAGCACCGCCACCTCGACCTGACGCCCCTCCACGGCGACCTCGACCAGCGCCTTGCGGTCGTACCGGAACGCCTCCTCCAGCGCCTCGTCCAGGTCTTCGCGAGAGCGGGCCTTGGAGGTGCCGATGCTGGAGCCGCTGTTGGCGGGCTTGACGAAGGAAGGGTAGGGGATGGCGGCCTCAACCTCGCGGGAGATGGCGGCCGGGTCGTCGCGCCAGCGGGAGGCGAGGACGACGACGTCCTCTGGCATCGGGAAGCCGTGCTGGCGGAAGATCGTCTTCTGAAGCGCTTTGTCCATCCCCAGGGCGCTGGCGGCCACGCCCGCGCCCACATACGGCACCCCCGCCAGCTCCAAGAACCCCTGCAGGGTGCCGTCCTCGCCGTTGGTGCCGTGGATGAGGGGGAAGACCGCGTCCAGGCGGCGCAGGGCGCCCAGGGCCTTGGTGCGGTGCAGGATGCCCTCCCCCAGCGGCTCCTCAAGGGCTGAGAACTTCTCCAAGCGTATGGAGGTGAGGGCGCGCTCGCTATCGGCCGTGGTGAGCCATGTCCCCTGTCTGGTGACGCCGATGGGCATGGCCTGGAACCGGTCCGCGTCCAGGGCGGCCATCACCGCCTGGGCGGAGACCACGGAGACCTCGTGCTCGGCGGAGCGGCCGCCGAACAGGATGCCGACCTTCAGACGCTTGCCTGCCATCAGGGCTCCCCCGCCATAGCGACTTCGTTCTCCAGCTCGATGCCGAAGTGCTCCCGTACCCGGGAGCGGGCCAGCTCCATTAGGGCGAGGGCGTCGACGGCCTTGGCGCCGCCCAGGTTGAGGAAGAAGTTGGTGTGCTGCTGAGAGATCTCCGCGTTGCCGATGCGGTGGCCGCGTAGCCCAACCTGATCGACTAGCCACCAGGCGGGATGCTCCGCCGGGTTCTTAAACATGGAGCCGGCGTTGCGGCCGCGGGGCTGCGCGGCCAGGCGGCGGCCGTCAAACTCGCGCACGCGGGCCCGAAGCTCGTCGGGGTCTCCCTTCTGCAGCGACAGGTCTACGGAGAGGACCACGTGGCCCTTCAAGGCGCCGCGGGTGAAGGCGCTGTTGCGGTAGTCCAACGTCAGCTCCTCGGGCCGCAGCTCTAGGATGCCGTTTTGAGGATCGAGTACGCGGATGCCCTTCAGGCTATCCAGTAGGGACTTGCCGTAAGCACCGGCGTTGTAGACGGCGGCGCCGCCCAGGGTGCCAGGGATGCCGCAGGCCCACTCGATGCCGCTGTAGCCGGCGAAGGAGAGGCGGCGGGCCAGGGCGGCGAAGCTTACGCCGCTGGCCGCGCGCACCCTAAACCCAGCGCCGTTGGGTGTGGGGCCTTCCACCTGCTCCGTCGCGTTCTCGATCACCAGCCCCCGGATGCCGCCGTCCAGGATGAGGACGTTGGAGCCGGCGCCCAGGATGAACACGGGCACGTCGTGCTGGTGGGCGGCTCGCAGGGCGGCCCGGAGCTGCTCCTCGCTGCGAGCGGCGAAGTAGACGTCGGCCGGGCCGCCGATGCCGAACGTGTTGTGGCGGTGCAGCGGCTCGTCCAGGAGGGCAGGCCCCAGCGCTTGCAGCTCGTCCAGGAACGCCTCGTTCATCGTCTCTCCAGCGTCTCCAGGACCGTCGGCCCGACCTTCTCGACGTCGCCCGCGCCGATGGCGAAGAAGACATCGCCGGGCTCTAGCAGCTCGGCCACGGCCGCCGCTGACTGCTCGAGGTCGCCGGCGTAGCGGGCCGGCGGCTCGGTGATCTCTTCGGCTAGCTGCTGAGCGGTCATGCCCGCCGTCGGCTCCTCGCGGGCGGCGTACGTCTCCGCGATGAGCAGAACGTCGCAGTTCTCGAAGCAGGTGCGGAAGCCGTCCAGAAGGTATTGGGTGCGGCTGTAGGTGTGAGGCTGGAACAGGCAGACGAGGCGACGGCCGGGAAAGCGCTCGCGGGCGGCGGCCAGCGTGGCGCGCACCTCCGTCGGGTGGTGAGCGTAGTCGTCCATGATCGTGACTCCGGCGGCCTCACCTAGGTGCTGGAAGCGACGGCGGACGCCGCGGAACTCGGCGACCGACCGCTGTACGGTCTCAACCGGCAGGCCCAGGATGCTCCCCACTGCTATCGCCCCCAAGGCATTGCTCACGTTATGGATTCCCGGCAATCGCGTTTCGAAGGTCGTGTAGACCTCTCCGCCGCATTCTACCACAAAAGTATACCCGTCTACACCCTTGCTCAAAATATCCTTCGCGCGCCATTCGGCGGAAGGATCGAGACCGTAGGAGACGACGTGGACGGGGGGGTTCACGTCGCCTCCTATGGCCTCGGGCAGGATGGCCTGCAATGCAGGGTCTTCTCTGCAGGCCACGATGTAACCGTTTGGCTGGACCTGGGAGAGAAACTGACGGAAGGCGTCCTTCAGCCTCTCGTATGAGCCGTAGATGTCCAGGTGGTCCGGCTCCACGTTGGTGACGAGAGCGATGTCCGGGTGGTAGTTGAGGAAGGCGGCGTCGAACTCGTCCGCCTCAACGACGAAGTCTGGGCCCTCACCCGCCATGGCGTTGGTATCGAGGTCGATCATCTCGCCGCCCAGCATGAAGGTGGGCGAGCGGCCCGCCTGCGACAGGATAAAGGCGATGAGCGAGCTGGTGGTGGTCTTGCCGTGACTGCCTGCCACGGCGATGCTGCGCTTCCCCTCCATAAGGCGGGCCACCATCTGGGCCCTCTTCAGGGTGGGGAGGCCGCGGCGTCGTGCCTCCACCAGCTCCGGGTTGTCCTCGCGGGCGGCTGAGGTGTAGATGACCATCTCGGCGTCCCCGACGTGGGCGGCGTCATGACCGCGGCTCACGCTGACGCCCAGCGTCTCCAACCGCTCCGTGAGCGGCGTCAGGTTGAGGTCGGAGCCGGAGACGGTGTGGCCGCGGGCGCGCAGGATCTGGGCGATGGCGGACATGTGGATGCCGCCCGCGCCCACCAGATGCACCCGCTGCGGTATCGTTTTCACCGCCGTCCTCATGACCCCGCCAGCTCCACGATGAGCCGTGCGATGTTGCGTGCAGCCTCAGGTCGAGCCAGTCGCCGTGACGCCTGGCTCATCGCGTCCAGTCGAGCGGCGTCGTGAAGGAGGCCGCCGACGAGCGGTAGCATCGAGCCTAGATCGCTGTCTTCAAGGATGACGGCGGCGTCGTTGTCCGCCAGGTGGCGGGCGTTAAGCCGCTGATGAGCGCCCGCGTAGGGGTAGGGGACGAGGATGGCGGGCAGGCCCAAGGCGGGCAGCTCTCCCAGCACGGAGGCGCCGGCGCGGCAGAGGGCCAGATCGGCGGCGGCCATCGCCCAGGGGAACTCCTTGTGCAGGTAGCCGAACAGGTGGTAGCGGCTGCGGAGCTCGTCCGGCAGATCCTTCGCCAGTCCGGCGAGCCACTCCTCATCGGCGCGTCCGCTGACGTGGACGACTTCACATAACTCTAAGAGGCTTCGCAGATTGTTTGCTATCGCTTGGTTGATGCTGTGCGCCCCCTGGGAGGCGCCGGCGACGAACAGGACTTTCTCTTCGGGGTCCAGCCCCAGGCGCTGACGTCCCGCCGCGCGGCTGACCTGCGAGAACTCCTCGCGCACCGGATAGCCCGTAAGGATGGCCTTGCCGGTCGGCAGCTTGCGCAGCGTCTCGGGGGCGGTGACGGCGATGCGGCGGGCGAGGTTGGCGATGGCGCGGACCGCCCAGCCGGGGTAGACGTCCGGGAGGTAGATGGTGATGGGGGTCCCGCGGGAGCGAGCGGCCAGGGCGATGGGGAAGCTGGTGTAGCCCCCCGTGGATAGCACGACGTCCGCACGGAACTCAGAAAGCGCCTTGCGCGCCTGGGCCACTCCTTTCGCCATCCGGGCGGCGTTGCGGGTCAGCTCCCAGGGGTTGCGGCCTCGGATGGGGCCGGACGAAACGGGGCGCAGCGGGATGTCGGCTCGTTCCACCAGCTCCGCCTCCGTGCCTTCCGGCGAGCCCAGGTAGAGCGGCTCCAGCCTCTCGCCGGGCGGCAGCTCACGCTCCAGCGCGGCGGCGATGGTCAGGGCGGGGTATACGTGGCCGCCGGTGCCGCCGCCGCAGAGGGCCAGTCTCATACCGTGCTCCTACCCGCGGCTGGGTTGCGCCGGGCGTAGCGTCGGGCACGGGCCTTCGGCTGCTCTGTGTGGGAGCTGTTGCGGCCGTAGCGGGAGATGCTGAGGAGGATGCCCGCGCCGGCCATCACGGCGATAAGGGCGGAGCCGCCGTAGCTCAGGAAGGGCAGCGGCACCCCGGTGAGCGGGATGGAGCGTGTGATACCGCCGATGTTGATCAGGGTCTGGTAGGCGATCCAGCTCACGATGCCCACGCCCAGCAGGGTGCCGAACTGATCCCGTGAGGCGAGCGTCGCCTTGAGGGCGCGGAACATGAAGAAGGCGAACAGACCCAGGACGCCCAGCAGGCCGATGAACCCCAGCTCCTCGCCGATGATGGCGAAGACGCCGTCGGTGTGGGCGCCGGGGACGTAGAAGAACTTCTGGCGGCTGACTCCCCAGCCGAGGCCGGTGACGCCGCCGCTCCCCAGGGCGATTAGCAACTGAAGGATCTGGAAGCCGTTTCCCTGAGGGTCGGCCTCCGGCGAGACGAAGGAGGTGAGGCGATCCAGCCGGTAGTCCTGCGCCAGGATCATGACGTAGGTCACGAGGCCGCCGCTGGCCATGAGCAGGGTCAGGTGACTGAGCGGCGCTCCGGCGACGAAGAAGAGCGTACTGGTAGTGAGGACGATGATGACGGCGGTGCCCATGTCCGGCTCGACGATGACCAGGCCGCCGACCACGCTGACCATAAGCACGAACGGCACCAGGCCCAGGCTGAACTTGTTGATGTTCTCTCGTCGGCCGGCCAGCCAGGCGGAGATGTAGATGATGGTCGCCAGCTTGGCAAACTCGCTGGGTTGGAAGGAGATCGGGCCCAGCTCCAGCCAGCGTCGGGCGCCGTTGCGCTCCACGCCGATGCCGGGGATGAGGACGGCCGCCAGTCCCAGCAACGCCACCACCATTATCGGCGCCGCCAGGTGGCGCAGCTGGTGGTAGTCCAGCCGCATGAAATAGAGGAGCGCCACACCGCCGGCGATGGCGTAGAACGCGTGCCTAATCACGAAGTAGTTTGCATCGCCAAACTCCAGGTGGCCCACAGCGAAGCTGGCCGTGTACACGGTCAACAGCCCCGCCAGCAGGAGCATGGACGTGGCAACCAGCAGGAGGTAGTCCGGCTGGCCCTGTCGCACAGTGTGCGCACGGCGCGGGCGGCCGCTCGCTACGGCAGCGATGGCTGCGCCTCCTTGACGTAGCGACCGACCAGGGAGCGGAAGTGCTCGCCTCGGTCCTCGAAGTTGTCGTAGGCGTCGAAGCTGGTGCAGGCGGGCGAAAGTAGCACGGCGTCGCCCGGCCGGGCGGCCCGACGGGCCGCTTCGAACGCCTCGGCCAGCGTGGCGATGCGGACGATGCGAGCACCCTTATCGCGCGATCCCTTGGCGGCCTGCCGTAGCGCCGCCTCCAGCTTGGGCCCAGACTCTCCGAAGATGACCACGGCCCGGCAGCGGCGCAGCGCTTCCTGCGCCAGCTCTTCTAGCGGCAGGTTCTTGTCGCGGCCGCCGAGCAGGAGCACCAGCGGCTCTTGGAAGGAGCGGATGCCGGCCAGGGTGCGCTCCGGCGTAGTGGCGATGCTATCGTTGTAGTAGTCGGCGCCGTTCAGCGTCGCCACGTGTTCCAGCCGGTGCGGCACGGCGGTGAACGATTCCACCGCGTCTGCGATCGCCCTCGGGGTCACGCCGCAGGCGGAGGCCACAGCGGCTGCGGCCACAGCGTTCTCGCGGTTGTGGCGGCCGCGCAGGGGCAGAGAGTCCAGGGGGAACAGCGGCTGGTCGTAGCGGCCTTGGCGGTAGTGGGCCTCATCGCCGCGGACGTAGACGCCGTCGCCGGGTATCTTCTCGCCCAGGCTGAACCACACACGGGCGCTCGGGGCCGCGGTGGCCAGCGCTCGCGCCTCGGTATCGTCGTAGTTGAAGACCGCCACGTCGTCCGCGGACTGGAAGCGGAAGATGTTGTGCTTAAGGTCGCGGTACTGATCCCAGGAGAAGCGGTCCAGGTGGTTGGGCGTGACGTTGAGCAGGCAGGCAACGTGCGGGCTGCGCGAGGTCATCTGAAGCTGGGTGTGGCTGACCTCCAGCACCACCCAGGTGTAGGCGCGGACCTCCGTCAGGTGGTCCAGGATGCCGACGCCGATGTTGCCCCCGACAAATACAGGCTTCTCGTCGGCGCGGAACATCTCGCCCAGAAGGGCGGTGGTGGTGGTCTTGCCGCTGGAGCCGGTGACGCCGACGACGGGGCCGGGACAGAGCTCCATGAACAGGGTGAACATCGACCAGACTGGGATGCCGCTGCGGAGGACGTCATCCAGAGCGGGCAGGTCCAGCGGCACGCCCTGGGAGACGAACACGGCGTCCGCGTTTCTCACCGCCTGCGGATCGTTACCGCCCAGAGAGAGGCGGATCGGCAGATCGGCCACCTCCTCCACGCGCTCCGCCAGCCGCTCGCGAGGCTTGGCGTCGCTAACGGTCACGTCGGCGCCGCGCGAGGCGAGGTAGCGGACGGCGTCCACCCCCTCAACGCCCAGGCCCACGACGGTGACCCGCTTATCGGCGAAATCCAGATCGGACAGGCGGTCAAGGTTTCTCACGCTAGACCTCCATCGCCAGAATCGTGCCCACGATTGCTCCCAGGATGCCGATGAGCCAGAACCGCTGCACCACCTGTGGCTCGCTCCAGCCCAGCTTCTCGAAATGGTGATGCAGCGGCGCCATGCGGAAGATACGTTTGCCTCCGCTCAGGCGGTAGTACCCCACCTGGATGACGTCGGAGGCGCCCTCCAGAACGAAGACGATGCCGATGAGCGGTAGGACCAGCCACTGGCCGGTCATGAAGGCGACCGTAGCCAGGCCGCCGCCCAGCGCCAGGGCGCCGGTGTCGCCCATGAACATCTGCGCCGGATGGCTGTTGTACCAGAGGAAGCCCAGCACCGCTGCCGCCACGGTGAAGCAGAACGTGCCCAGAAACGTCTGATCCTGCATCAGGGCGATGATGCCGTATGCGCCGAAGGCGATGGCCGAGGTGCCCGCGGAGAGCCCGTCCAGACCGTCGCTGACGGCCACGCCGCCGGCGGTGAGGACGATGACGCCTACGGCGATCGGTATGTACCAGGCAGCGAGGTCGTATCGGCCCGCATAAGGCACGTTGACGTCGCTTAGCTCTAGCCCCTCGTACAGGCCGAAGGCGGCGGCGAACCCGATGGCGACAAAGGCGACGAACTTTACCCTCTTGTTAAGGGCGCTCCATCCGCCTTTGGCGGACTGAAGGGAGCCCAGGTCGTCCAGAAAGCCGAGCGCGCCCAGCGCCGCCATCACCGCCAGCGGCAGGCCGATAGAGTATCGCCCGAACAGGTTGGCGGCGACGCTGAACCCGATGACCGCAGCCAGGATAAGCAGGCCGCCCATGGTGGGCGTGCCGGCTTTAGCCTGATGGCTCTCGGGCCCCCACTCACTGATCTGCTTGCCCACCTTCAGGCGACGCAGCATCGCCAGGAAGGGCCTTCCCGCTATCGTCGTAGCCGTAAGGGTCATCGCTCCCACGGTCAAGGCGTAGATCATGGCGCCACCAGCGCCTCGACTACGGCCTCCAGGGCCACCGCCCGTGAGGCCTTCACCAGCAGATGGTCTTCCGGTCGCAGCTCGTCTCGAAGGACGGGCATCGCGTCCGATGGGGAGTTGAAGAAGCGCGCTTCGGCGGCTCCCGCCTTCAAGGCGGCCTCGTATAGCGGACGTGCCGGTTCTCCGACGACGAGGAGGAGGTCGGTGCAGGCGGCGGCGCGCTCGCCCACCTGACGGTGGCCCTCCTCCGCGGCGGCGCCCAGCTCCCGCATCTCTCCCAGGAGAGCGATGCGGCGGGCGGGCAGCTCAGCCAGGAGGTCAAGGACGGCGAGCATGGACTGGGGGCTGGCGTTGTAGCTATCGTCTAGGACTGTGGCGCCGTTGGGCGTGTGCAGCACGCGGAGCCGCAGCTCCGGCCTCGCCTGCCGCAGCGCCTCCGCGATCTCGGTCAGCGTCATGCCTTCGGACAGCCCCACGGCGGCGGCGGCCAGGGCGGGGTAGATGTGATGGCGGCCGGGAAGCGGTGTCTCCACCTCCACCTGGGTATCGCCGTAGGTGAGGCGGAAGGAGATGCCGTCCAGGCCGCGGCCCTTGAGGTCGCTGCCGCGTACCTGGCACTGCTGCGATTGGCCGTAGAGCAGGACGCGGGCCCTGGTGCGGGAGGCCATGGCGGCGACGCGCGAGTCGTCACCGTTGAGGATCCCGATTCCATCGGGGTCTTCGGGCAGCGCCTCCACCAGCTCCGCTTTGGCGCTGGCGATGGCCCCCATGGAGCCGAGCCGCTCCATGTGCACCGGCCCCACGTTGGTCACCACTCCTATCTGGGGCCGCGCGATCCGGCATAGCAGGCTGATCTCGCCGCGGCCATACATCGCCATCTCCAGGACGGCCCGACTATGGCGGGGGGTCAGTTGGAGCAGCGTGAGCGGCAGGCCGATCTCAGTGTTCAGGTTGGCGGCGCTCTTGAGCACCGGCCAGCGGGCGGCGAGGACGGCGGCGATAAGCTCCTTGCAGGTGGTCTTGCCCACGCTGCCGGTCACGCCGATCACTCGGGTCTCGTGGCGCCTGCGCCAGTACGCGGCGAGCCGCTGCAGGGCGGACAGCGAATCGCTCACCTGAAAGACGGCCACCCCCTCCGGGGCGTCCAGCGGGCGTTCGACCACCAGGCCCGCCGCGCCTCTGGCGACGGCCTCGTCAACGAAGTCGTGACCGTCGTGGTGCTCGCCATGGAGGGCGAAGAACAGGTCTCCCCGCTCCACCTCTCGAGAGTCGATGACGGCGCGTTTGAAGGCGTCATCGACCGGGCCGCGCCCTGCGACCAGGAGTTCAGCCGTCCCCTGAACTACGCTATCCACCGCTAGCATCCGCCTAGGTACTAACCGACTATCTTATCTCCGAAACGAGAACGGGCTCCTGGGGTGCGATCTTGAAATAGGCCAGCGCCTCTTGGGCTATGCGATCGAACGCTGGCGCCGCGACGACTGTGCCCCAGGGCAGCCCTTTCGGCTCATCGATCTTCACCATAACCACAATCTGAGGGTCCTCCAGCGGGGCGACGCCGGCGAAGGAGGAGATGTACGCCGTCTCCTTGTAGCCGCCCCCGGAAGCGATGTTGGCCGTGCCGGTCTTGCCGCCCACCTGGTAGCCCTGGATGTCCAGGAAGCTAGGCGAGAGTCCCTGCACTACAACGCCCATCATGTCAAGTAGGGTGCGGGCGGTCTCAGGGCTCACCACCTGCCGTATCACCTCCGGCTCGCTGGTCTGCGTCCCATTAGGGCCGATAATCTCCTTCACCAGCATCGGCTTCATCAGCTTGCCGTCGTTAGCGAGGGCAGCCACGGCCATCGCCATCTGCAGGGGCGTGACGCTGATCCCCTGCCCGAAGCTGTTGGTCGCCATGTCCACCGGCCGCCAGTTAGAGGGGTCGTTTTCGGGGGTGCGAATGCGCCCGCCCACCTCGCCGCTCAGCCCCGAGCCGGTCGGCTCACCGAAGCCGAAGCGGTAGACGTAGTCGTAGAACTCCTCTGAGCCCACCTGCTGGGAGAGCCAGGCGGCGCCGGTGTTGAGGCTCTTGGCCAGGATCTGGGTGACCGTCTGGGAGCCGTTGGCGCTCAGGTCCCAGTTTCTGATGCTCCAGCCGCTGACCGGAAACACGCCTTCGTCGTACCACCACGTGTCGGGGGTCACGAGGCCCAGGTCGATGGCAGCGGCCATCGTTACCAGCTTGAACACCGAGCCGGGCTCGTACTGATCAGTGATAGCGCGGTTGCGGAAGAGCGCCAGCTTGGACTCATCGCTCAGGTCAAGCTTCGTGAGATCGAAGGTAGGCCGACTGGCCATGGCCAGAATAGCGCCCGTCTCCGGCTGGACGACGATGATGGTGCCGCCGCTGGCCTTGTGGTTCTTGATCGCCTTGTCCAGCTCCTGTTCCGCCATCCGTTGAATGAACCGGTCGATGGTGAGGACGACATCGGACCCGAGGAGCGGTGGTAGCTCACTGCGGTCGCCCAGGGCTATCTGATTGCCCAGGCCGTCACGCTCAAAGACGACGGTGCCCCTGGCGCCGCCGATGATCTCGTCCAGGTCCGCCTCCAGCCCGGTGAGGCCGGTGTTATCCCGTCCTACGAAGCCCAGCAACTGGGCGGCGAGGTTGCCCTCCGGATAGACGCGGACGTTGCTCTTGAGGAGGCGCACCCCGGCCAGGCCTAGCTCGCGGATGCGGCTGGCTGCCTCGTAGTTCAGGTCGCGTGCCACGGCGATCTCATAGATGCTGGCTTCTCGGACGTCCGACACCATCTTGGTCGGGTCGCCGTTTGTGATGCTGGAGATGACGCCTGCCGCCTCGCGGGCCTTCGTGACGCTCTCCCAGGCCTTCACCTCCACCATTACGTCGTAGGTGTTCTTGCTGGCCGCCAGAGGATAGCCGTTGCGGTCCAGGAGGGCGCCGCGGCGCCCGGTCACCGTCTCCTGAGCGACGTGGATGTTACGCGCCTCGGCTGCGTAGTAGTCGTGGTCCATGATCTGGAGCTGGACGAGACGGGCGACGATGACGAGAGTCGCCACCGCGATAACGGTTATCACGACCCCCAGACGCCAGTTCACTCCCCGCTTGCGTGACGCCACGTTACTCCTTCTCTACGGCAAGGGCAGCCAATCCAGCAACTTCTTCCAGGCGCTGGGCTCGGCCTCTCGCTCGTCCGCTGTGGGCGGCAGGTAGCGGCTGGGGAGCCTGCGCGGCTCCGGCGCCTCCACCGGCACTGTGATGTAGCGTGTCTCCTTGGGCTCCACCATCTTGAGGCTCTCCCTAGCCTCATTCTCTATGCGACTGAGGCCGGCCATCGTAGCGACGTCCAGCTCCAGCTCCTGGATCTGGGCCTGCCAGTCGTCCCGTTGCTGCTCCAGCTGGCGGACGTTGCCGTTGGTGGTGGTGGCGATGCTGGACTGCACCAGCGGAATGAGGGCGGCGGCGCCGATCACCAGGGCGCTGATTATCAGGAGGGTAGGCATGTTGGGGGAGCGGAGAAGATCCGATACGATGTGTCTCCCTGTCCTCTGGATGGTCGCCAATTATCCCTCCTGAAGCTTCTCTGCTGCTCGAAGGCGGGCGCTGCGGCTGCGCCGGTTGACGGCGACCTCCTCTTGCGAGGGACGCGCGGCGCCCTTCGTCACCAGCCTGAGGCGGGCGCGGTGGCCACAGGTGCAGGCCGGCGCCTCCGGTGGGCAGATGCAGTCGCGAGACTCGCGGCGCATGAACTGCTTTACGATGCGGTCCTCCAGCGAGTGGAAGGCGATGACGACCAGTCGCCCGCCGCGACCCAGTACATCGATGGCCTGTCCCAGGGCGGAGGTGAGGGCGTTCAGTTCGTCGTTTACGGCGATGCGAAGGGCCTGGAAGGTGCGGGTCGCCGGGTGGATGCGGCGGCGGGCGCCGGCGGCGGCCCTGGGGATCACGGCCGCGAGCTCGGACGTCGTCGCCAGAGGGCGGGCCCCGACGATGGCGCGGGCGATGCGCCTGCTGGCCGGCTCCTCGCCGTAGCGCCAGATGAGGTCGGCAAGGTCGCGCTCGCTGTAGGTGTTGACTATCTCGTCGGCGGTCACGGTCTGGCTTTCGCCAAAGCGCATGTCCAGCGGCGCCTCCGCCTGGAAACTGAAGCCACGTCCTTCAGCGGAGAGCTGGTAAGACGAGACTCCCAGGTCGAACAGGACGCCGTGGACGAGTATGAAGTTCGTCTTACGGCAGACGGCTGCCAGGTCACGGAAGTTCGCTTGTGACAGCAGTACGGAGTCGGTGTGTGGTTGGAGCCGGGCGCGGGCTATCTCCAGCGCGGCGGCGTCGGCGTCGATGCCGAGGAGTAGGCCGCCGGGGGCGGCGGCCTCCAAGATGGCCAGAGAATGGCCACCGCCGCCCACCGTGCAGTCTACAAATCGGCCGCCGGGCTGGACAGACAGATAACGCAGGACCTCAGCCACCATAACCGGAGCGTGAATCTGGGTTTCGTTAGGGGGCAAGACTTGTGCAACCACCTTTCCCCTTACTCCAGCGTCTCCAGCTCGGCGGCGTAGGCCGCATCAACCTCTTCTAGCTCCTTCTCCCACCGGTCGCTGTTCCAGACCTCCAGGCATTCGCGGCGACCGTTGATGATGACCGCCCCGTTGAGCTGGGCGGTCTCTCGGAGCTGTGCCGGAATCAGGATGCGTCCCTGACGGTCCAGCTCGGCGTCCCAGGAACGGGCGAAGAACCCGCGGCGCAACCGTCGACCTTTAAGGTGCGTCGCTGGCTCTGCCGTCACTAGATTTGACATCTCATCGAAGCCTTCCGGGGTGTATACCTCCAGACAGCCTTCCGGGCTCAGGGTGAGCACCACCCCTTCGGCGAACTCGTGGCGGTAGCGGGCCGGTATAGCTACACGACCGCGATCGTCCACCGTATGTTCGTACGCACCCCTAAAGGCCATATATCCCGCTTACCCTTCTGTGTGAGCGACGGTTGTGCTAGTATGGACCTGCTCGCTGCCGGCAGGCATGAGCGAAAAGAAAAATACGGGGAAATCCCCACTCCTCCCCACTTCGCCCCACAGCATACCATTCGGACACCCATTGTCAAGCGCTTAAGCAATATTTTCGCCGCTATTTTGGGAACTCCCTCCTCCTCAAGATATGTCCTTCCTCGCCGGCATCCTGACCATCTCCACTAAGGGGGCCCGCGGCGAGCGCGAGGACACGTCCGGCGCCGCCATCCGGGAGATGCTCTCTACTCTGGACGCGGCCGTGGAGCGCTACGAGGTGATCCCCGACGATAAAGCTTCCATTACTCAGCGACTCGTCGCCTGGGCGGACGAAGTCGGCCTGGAGCTGATCGTCACCACCGGCGGTACCGGCCTGGGGCCAAGCGACGTGACGCCCGAGGCCACGCGAGAGGCGATTGACTACGAAGCGCCGGGGCTGGCGGAGGCGATGCGCCTGGAGGGGCTGAAGCACACACCGATGGCGATGCTCAGCCGCGCCGTCGTCGGCGTGCGGGGGCGGACGTTGATCGTGAACCTGCCGGGCAGCCCTCGCGGCGTCCGTGAGAACCTCTCTGTGTTGCTGCCCGTCCTGCCGCACGCGTTGGAGACGCTGCGCGGGCAGACGGAGCACAAGGGCTAGGCGGTCGCCGTCATGCGAATCGATCTGCTGACGATCTTCCCCGATATGTTTCGCGGTCCCTTCGACGAGTCGATCGTCAAGCGGGCGGTGGAGGGCGGCCTCGTCTCCATTAACCTGCACGACATCCGGCGATGGGCAGAGGACCGGCACAAGACGGTGGATGACTACCCCTACGGCGGCGGGCCCGGCATGGTGATGAAGCCAGACGTTGTGTTCGCCGCGACGGAATCGGTGCTGGAGCTGGCGCCCCAGCGGGAGCCGGTCATCCTGCTCACGCCCGCCGGGCGGCGCCTCACTCATGAGATCGTCGTGGAGCTGGCGGCGAAGGAGCGGCTGGTCCTTATCTGCGGCCGCTACGAGGGGTTCGACGCCCGCGTGCACGAGCACCTGGCGACGGACGAGATCAGCATCGGCGATTTCGTGCTGTCCGGAGGCGAGCTGGCGGCGATGGCGCTGGTGGACGCCGTAGTGCGCCACATCCCAGGCGCCCTCGGCTCCCCTCAATCGACGGTGGAGGAATCGTTCGCCGAAGGGCTGCTGGAGGCGCCGCACTACACGCGGCCGCCGGAGTTCCGCGGCTGGCCGGTGCCGGAGGTGTTGGTGTCAGGGAACCATGGTGAGGTGGCCAAGTGGCGGCGGCTACAGAACATCCTCCTGACGGCGCGGCGGCGGCCGGAACTCCTCGCCTCGCTGGAGCTGACCGCGGAGGAGGGGGAGTGGCTTGCCCTTCAGTTAGGCGAACAGTAAACTGGCCAAGGTTGCCATGGACCTGAAATCGTTCGTTCAGCTCAAGAAGAACCCCAAGGTGCCGGACTTCCGCCCGGGCGATACCGTGCGGGTGATGGCCCGTGTCGTGGAGGGGGAGCGTGAGCGCGTTCAGGCGTTCGAGGGCGTGGTCATCCGCAAACGCCGCGGCGGGATCAACTCCAACTTCACGGTTCGTCGCGTGAGCCACGGTATCGGCGTTGAGCGGACGTTCATGCTGCACTCACCGCGCCTGGAGAGCGTAAAGGTGGTACGAGTGGGCCGCGTCCGACGCGCCAAGCTGTACTACCTGCGCCAGTTGGTGGGCAAGAAGGCCCGCATCCGCGTCGGCTCCCGTGACCGCTTCGAGGAGCTGACGCGCGAACTGGCTGAGGAGGTGGCCGACGAGGACGTCGGAGCGGCCGACGAGCTCGAGATCGAAGCCGAGGCGGCCGAAGAGGAAGAGGCGGAAGGCGAGGCTGAGGGCGAGGCGGAAGAGCCGGAGGGTGAAGCGGAGGCTGAGGAGCCTACAGCCGAGGCCGAGGAAGAGGCGAAGGCTGAGTCCGAGGAAGCCGAGGAAGTTGAGGAGCCCGCTGCCGAGGGAGAGGCTGAGCCCGAGGAAGCTGAGCCGAAGCCGGATGAGGAGAAGGCCTCCGCAGAGTAGCGTATACTCACGAGGCGTGGCGCCGCCCTTTGGGGCGGCCTTTTGTTTCCCGTGTGCCGTCCCCCCTTTCCACTTGTGACAGGCGCGGTGCTATAGTCGGCATGGAGGTGCCGATGGCCTACGCTGAGGTCGCCGTCAACGCCGCGGCTCCCATCCGCCAGACGTTCACCTATCGCATTCCCGATGGCCTGTCGCTGCGCGTGGGGCACGCCGTCTACGTCCCCTTCGGGTCGCGCCGGCTTCAGGGGATCGTCATGGAGGTGACGGAGACGCCCGCCTTCGCCGACGCTCGCGACATCGAGGCCCTGATCGACCCCGAGCCGCTGATCTCGCCGGAGCGGGCGGCGCTCGCTCGCTGGCTGAGTGACCACTACCTGGCGCCGCTGTTCGATTGTCTGTCTCTCATGCTGCCGCCGGGGTTCAAGCGCAGGCCGCTGACCGTGCTGCGGCCGCTCGTATCGCTTGAGGAGCTGCCCGATCTTCGCCTCACGGACAGGCAGCGGGATGCGATGACATACCTGGTGTCGCAGGGGCAAACCGAGCAGGACCAGATGCAGAAAGCGCTGAAGCTGCGTAGCGTCGGCACGCTGGTGAACGCGCTCCTGCTGAAGGGGCTCATCGAGCGCGGCTACGAGCTGGCGCGGCCCCAGGTGCGACCGAAGGTGGTGCCCCATCTGCGGCTGCTGGTCTCCGCTGATGATGCCCTCCGGCGTGCGCGGTCGCTCCGGGAGGACGACAAATCGGCGGCATTACGGCGGGCGATGGTGTTGGAGACGTTGGCGGAGGAAGGCCCGCTTCCCCTCGCTGAGCTGCGCCCACGGGGGCTGACGCCGGCCGTCCTGCGCGACCTGCAGGCAGAGAGTCTGGTGGCGGCGGAGGACGTCACTGTGGTGCGCGATCCCCTGGCCGGCCGCGACTATCCACAGCGGGCAGCGCCCGCCCTCACCGAGGAGCAGGAGCGGGCGTACAGGCGCATCGAGGAGGCGCTGGAGGACGGCGGACACGCTCAGACGTTCCTGCTGCACGGCGTTACCGGCAGCGGCAAGACGGAGGTGTACCTGCAGGCGCTGGAGCGGGTGGTCGCGCTCGGCAAGAGGGCGATCGTGCTGGTGCCGGAGATATCGCTGACGCCGCAGACGGTGCGCCGGTTCGGGGAGCGGTTCCCGGATCAGGTGGCGGTGATGCACAGCGGCCTATCGCTGGGGGAGCACTTCGATATGTGGCACGAGGTGCGGGCCGGCCGCTACGCGGTGGTCATCGGGCCGCGCGGCGCCCTGTTCGCGCCGCAGCCCGACCTGGGGCTGGTGGTGATGGACGAGGAGCACGAATGGACGTACAAGCAGCAAGAGGGGTCGCCGCGATACCATGCCCGCCTGGCCGCTGAGGAGCTCTGCCGCCTGACCGGCGCCGTCCTCGTCCTCGGCTCCGCTACGCCGGACGTGGAGAGCTACTTCCGCTCCACCGCCGGTGGATCGTACCGGCTGCTGGAGCTTTCCCAGCGCCTGCAAAGAACGGAATCCGGCGGCGTCGCGCCCGGCCCGCTGCCGGAGGTGGAGGTGGTGGACCTCCGTGAGGAGCTCAAGGCCGGCAACCGCAGCATCTTCAGCCGTTCCCTGGACGCCGCCGTCCGCGGCGCGCTCTCCGCCGAAGAGCAGGTGATCCTGTTCCTCAACCGTCGTGGCACAGCGTCGTTCCTCCAGTGTCGCGATTGCGGCCACGTGCCAACCTGCTCCTCGTGCGCCGTGTCCTTCACCCTCCACTCCGCCTCGGGCGGAGAGAACCGGCTGGTCTGCCACTACTGTCGCCGCGCCCGGGTCGCTCCTTCGGGTTGTCCAGAGTGCGGCAGCCCCCGCATCCGCCTGCTGGGGCTGGGTACGGAGCGGGTGGAGGAGGAGGCGCGCAACGCCTTCCCCGGCGCCCGCACCCTGCGCTGGGACCGCGACGTCACCCGCGGCCGCGACGCCCACGAGCGCATCCTGGCTCGCTTCCTGGCGCACGAGGCGGATATCCTCATCGGCACGCAGATGGTGGCGAAGGGCCTGGATATGCCATTGGTCACTCTGGTGGGTGTGATCTCCGCCGACACCTCCCTTCGCTTCCCCGACTACCGCTCCGGAGAGCGCACGTTCCAGCTCCTGGAGCAGGTGGCGGGCCGGGCCGGGCGCGGGCCGCGCGGCGGCCGTGTGATCATTCAGACCTACTCCCCGGAGCACTACGCCGTGGCGGCGGCCGCCCAGCACGACTACCACGCCCTGTACCAGCGCGAGATCGAGTTCCGGCAGCGGCTGGGTTATCCGCCCTTTGGGCGGCTGGCGCGACTGATCTTCGCCCACACGAACGAGCGCTACGCCCAGGAGCAGGCGGCGCAGATGGTGCGGCACCTCTGCGGCGAGCGGGATAGTCGCGGCCTGCCCAACCTGGACGTGCTTGGGCCGGGGCCGGCCTTCGTGCCCAGGCTGCGTGGCCGCTGGCGCTGGCAAGTCGTAGTCCGCGGCCAGAACCCGACGGAGCTTCTGGCGGAGGTGGCGTTTCCCCGCGGCTGGACGGTAGATATAGACCCTGTCACGCTGCTGTGAGGCGACGCTAGCGCGTAGATTCGCTAGAATTGGGTCAAGCCACTACCTGTTCAATCAGGTGCCCCGACAGGTCGGGGAGGTGCTAGCTGTCTGTTCAACCCATCCGCATAGCGGGCGACCCGGTGCTCCGCCAGAAGGCGAAGCGTGTCCCCTCCATCGACGGGTCTATCCGCAGGCTCATCGAGGACATGCTCGATAGCATGCGGGCGGCCAACGGCGTGGGCCTCGCCGCCCCCCAGATCGGCGTCTCCCTGCGGGTCATCGTCATCGATCTGCCGGATGAGGAGCCGCTCGTGCTTATCAACCCGGAGATCGTCAAGCGGTCGGGGGAGCGGAAGGTGGATGAGGGTTGCCTCTCGCTGCCGGGGTACCGTACGGAGAACCTCACCCGCTCCGTCACAGTCGTCGTCAAGGGACTCGATCCATCCGGACGCAAGGTTCGCGTCAGGGGTAAGGATGACCTGCTGGCCGAGGCGCTTGAGCACGAGATCGACCACATCAACGGCGTCCTCTATATCGACCGCCTGGAGAGCAAGGACGACCTGATCAAGATCGAGCCGCCGTCGAGCCCGGAAGGGGAGCCGGCGAAACCCTCCAGCGAGGCCGACTCCGGCGAGAGCGACTAGCGAGGCTCGGATGGCTAAGGTCAGCCTCGGCATCGGCGCGGACGCTCGGGATATACTGGCTGACCTGAAAGATTTCTTCAGCGGCCGGGGCGTGGAGGCGTACGTCGCGGGCGGCTTTCTCCGCGACGCCCTTCTGGGACGCGACAGCCACGACGTGGACATCTCCATCGCCGGCGACCCCCTTGTGCTGGGACGGGAGCTGGCGGACGCCCACGGTGGCCACTACTTTCCGCTGGCCGAGGAGCAACGCGTGGCGCGCGTACTCCTCCCTCAGCGGAACGTGCATATCGACTTAATGCCCCTGCGGGCTGAGATCGAGGCTGACCTGAGAGAGCGCGATTACACCATCGATGCCATGGCCGCTCCTCTGGCTGCGGCGGCGTCGGGAGAGGTGACGGTCATCGATCCCACCGGCGGGCTGAACGACCTGCGCGACCGCCTGGTGAGGGTGATCCGTGAGGACGCCTTCCGCCACGATGCTCTACGCCCCCTGCGGGGGGCGCGCCTGGCTACGGAGCTGGACTTCACGCTGGAGCCCGGGACCGTGGAGCTAATTCGGCAATACGCGCCGCGGCTGCCGGAGGTGGCCGTGGAGCGACAGCGAGACGAGCTGATGCGCATCATGGCCACTCCTCGCGCCGGTACAGGAATGCGCTTGCTGGACGATCTCGGCCTGCTGGAGCAGCTGCTGCCGGAGATGACGGACACGCGCGGCGTGGAGCAACCCAAGGAGCACTATTGGGACGTGTTCGACCACTGCCTGGAGACGGTGCGAAACCTGGATATCCTCATGTGCGAGGAGGAGCCGGGAGACCGTCACTGGCGCACGCTCTGGCGGGAGCTGTGGGGCCAGCTCGCCTGGTGGACGGAAGCCCGCGACTACTTCCGCGAGGAGCTGCTCGCCGAGAGGCCGCGCCTGGCGGTGCTCAAGCTGGCCGGTCTCCTGCACGACATCGCCAAGCCGGAGACGAAGACGTTCGACGAGACCGGCAGGATGCGTTTCTTCGGCCACGCCGATGCGGGCGCGGACAGGGCGGGCCATATCCTCCGGCGGTTCCACTTCTCGGCGCGAGAGGTGGCGCTGGTGCAGACGATGGTGCTGGCCCATCTGCGTCCCGTCCAGATGGGCCAGCAGGGGCCTCCCACCCGGCGCGCTCTTTACCGCTACTTCCGTGATTGCGGGGACGCAGCGATCGGGACGCTGTTCCTTTCACTGGCTGACCATCTGGGGACGGTAGGGCCCCGCGTCAGCGCATCGGACTGGCGCCAGCACGTAGCGTTGGTACACTATATACTCACGAAACGGTTTCAAGAAGAGGAGAGTATCTCCCCACCTAAGCTGATGGGCGGAGACGAGTTGATGGCAGAGCTGAACCTTTCGCCCGGGCCTCTCATCGGGCGCCTCCTGGAGACGCTGCGGGAGGCCCAGGCCGCCGGCGAGATATCGAACCGGGAGGAGGCGCTGGCCCTGGCCCGGTCGTCGCTGGCGCAGGAGACGTCGGGCCAGCCTGTTGAGGGAGAAGCTTAGGATGGCAGTCTGGGTGCTGGCTCTAGCCTATCCGGCGCTGATAGCGCTGCTGTTCTACTTCGCCTTCCTGCGGCCGGTGCAGCGGGAGCGGGCGAAACAGCGGCGAGAGCTGGCCGATCTCCAGGTGGGGGACGAGGTGCTGACCCAGGCCGGCTTCATCGCCGTGGTCAGGGAGATACGAGTGCCGGAAGAGCGGGGGCCGACGGAGGTGATCCTGGACCTGGGCGGGCTTGAAGTGCGCGCCTACGCTTCGGCGATAGCGCAGAGGCTTCCGCAAGCGGAGCAGGTGATCAAGGAGGAGACGGCAGTGGAACAGGGGCAGAGGTAGCCGATGCGTAACCGGATAAACTGGATAACCCTGGCCTTGGTGACGGTGCTTACTGTGTTTTCGGTCATCGTAGTGTGGCCGGACATGCCCAAGCGCTACCTGCCCGACTTCATCGACTGGCCGTCGGGTAACGGTTTGAACGTCTTCGGCCTGGAGCGCCGGGAGATGAAGCTGGGGCTAGACCTCAAGGGTGGCACCTACGTGCTGCTGGAGGCGGATACCAGCCGTTTGGCGCCCGGTACGGACATCGGGGATGCCCTGGAGGGCGTGAAAGACGTCCTGGAGCGTCGCGTTAACGCCTTCGGCGTGTCGGAGACGGAGATCACCCGCGAAGGGAGCAACCGGCTGGCCGTGCAGATTCCGGGGATCGATCCGGATGAGGCGCGGGAGCTCCTGGGTAAGACCGCCCAACTGGAGTTCCTCAAGCCGGTCAGAGACGACGCGGGAGACATCGTCTGTGAGGCGGCGGACGGCAGCGAATTCTCCGTAGCGCCTCAGCAGGTCACCACAGTTACGATCGATGATCGGAGGGTGTCCCAGTGCCTGGGTGAGGCTGGGGTCGGTGATGTCGTATGGGAACCGGCAACGGGGACTGACAGTCAGGGCGAAGAGAGGGTGCTGACGGGAAGCTTCCTCAAGGCCAACTCTAGGGTAGAAGGCCCGCCGCCCACAGTTGTCATAGAGTTCACCGGCGAGGGCAGCCTGCTGTTCGAGCAGATCACCACCGAGCTCGTCGGCCTGCCCCTGGGCATCTTTCTGGACGAGGAGCTCGTAGGTGCACCCATCGTGAACCAGCCCATCACCGGCGGCAACTCCACCATCACCGGCCTGGAGTTCGACGAGGCGCGCACGCTGTCGATCCAGCTCAACACCGGTGCCCTGCCGGTGCCTCTGCGGGCGATCCAGGAGACGGAGGTTGACGCCACCCTCGGTGACCGTGAGGTCGTCCGTACGGTGCAGGCGGGGCTCATCGGCTTGCTGGCCGTGATGGTGTTCATGGTGCTGTACTACCGGCTGCCGGGCGTGCTGGCCGCGTTGGCCCTGGGCATCTACATCTCCGTGGTTCTGATGATATTCAAGGTGGGGCCGCCCATCATCGGGCCGATCACGATCACCCTGTCCGGTATTGCCGGGTTCGTGCTATCGGTGGGTATGGCGGTGGACGCCAACGTCCTTGTGTTCGAGCGGGTCAAGGAGGAGCTGCGGGCGGGACGCAACCTGATGGCCGCCATAGAGCACGGCTTCAACCGGGCCTGGACGGCTATCTGGGCCAGCAACGTGGCGACCCTGATTACCTGTGTCATCCTCTACTGGTTCGGCGATCGGTTCAACGCGGCGCTCGTACAAGGATTCGCCATCACTCTGGGCATCGGAGTGCTGGTGAGCATGTTCACGGCTCTGACAGTGACGCGCACGTTCCTGCGGCTGCTGGTGGGATCGCCGCTGGCGCGGAACCTGGCCCTCTTCGGCGTCAAGCCGGAGGAAGGGGGCATCGAATCGGCTGCCGTTGGATCAGTTCCGGACGGGCTACCCCGTAGGGCGCGGAGGGGGGAGGTCCGCGGCTGGAGCCTGGACTTCGTCAAGCGGCGTGGCTTCTACTACGCGCTCACAGCGGTCATACTGGTGCCCGGCATCGTCTCCCTGCTCATCTCGCCCTCGCTGAGGCCGGGTATCGAGTTCAGCAGCGGCGCCACCTTCACCGTTCAGTTCGAGGACGAGTCCGTGGGACCGACGGACGTGCGAGAGGTGCTGGCGGATCTGGACCACGAAGAGGCGCGGATTCAGGGGACGAGCGACGGCGGCTTCATCATCCGCACCGCCGAGCTGGAGGGGCTGGCTGGGCCGCCCGTTGGGCCGGCGCCCCCTTCGGAGCGGGACGAGATCGAGGCGGGCCTCGAGGAGGCGTTAGGCCCGTTCCAGCTGACCAACTTCAGCCAGGTGTCGGAGATAGTATCCACGGGGATCGCCCGCGATGCGGCGATCGCTGTCATCGTGGCCGCAGGGGCTGTTCTGCTGTTCATCCTATGGTCGTTCCGCAACGTGCCCAAGGCTCACCGTTACGGCATCGCCGCTATCATCGCCGCCGGCCACGACGCCCTGATCATCCTGGGCGTATTCTCCATCCTAGGTAAGCTGTTCGGCACCGAGATCAATACGATGTTCATCGTCGGCCTGCTCACGATCATCGGCTTCAGCGTTCACGATACGATCGTCGTGTTCGATCGCATCCGCGAGAACACATCGATGAACCCGGATGCGCCCTTCGTCGAGGTGGTCAACGTCAGCCTTACGGAGACGCTGGCGCGGTCCCTCAACACGTCCGTCACACTGCTTTTCACCATCGTCGCCCTCCTGATCCTGGGAGGCTCAACCATCCAGAGCTTCCTGCTGGTGCTGCTGATCGGGGTGATCGCGGGCACCTACAGCTCCATCTTCCTCGCCAGCCAGATACTCGTCTCCTGGGAGGAGGGCGATTTGGCTGGCCTGTGGCGTCGCCTCATACCGTGGCGGACTGCCCCCGCGCCGGAGACGTAGTATGCCTGTCGATTTCGTCGACCGCGAGATTGAGGTGCAACTGAGCGAGGATGAGGCGCCGGCGCCGCTGGCTTTCCGCCTGGGCTCGCGCGAGTACAAGATCGTCGAGCAGCTCGCCACCTGGGAGGACCACGCCTTCGCCGCGCTTCAGCGCGGCCGCGACTGGCGGCAACAGCAGCAGCGTCGCTACTACCGGGTGCGTACTGAGGAGGGTGAGGTGTACGAGCTTTACGCCGATTGGTCCCCCGGTCGGCGCCGCCGGAAGGGTGGGGCGCAAGGCACTCGCTGGTATCTGCACCGCCGCCTCAGCTCAGGGGCGGCCAGGGAGAAGCCCCAAAAAGCGGAGGCTCCGGAGCCGCCTAGCGGCTAGGGCCGCCCCTCAGCACCCGCTCGTCTCCGACGCGACGAGTGATGCGCTCCTGGTCCATGTTCTCCAGCAGCGCCTGGGCGTACTTGCGGCTGGTGCCCAGGAGGTCGCGCACCTGGGCCAGCGTCACCGTCTGCCTCTCCTTCAGGTGCGCCACTACCCGCTCTACCATCTCGCGATAGGCCTCCGAGGCGAACACGATCCCTTCGTCTACCCACACGATATCGCCGCGGTCTTCCAAGTACGAAAGCAGGTCGTCCTCATCCTTCGGCGCCGGCGGCGAGAACGGCTGAGCCCGCAAGGCGGCGAGGAGCTCCCGCGCACGCTTCTGCTGGCCGGCATCCGGGCGGGGCTCGTGCTCCGGATGGGAGACCCAGCCCCCAGCCTCCTTGACGTCGCCCCGGCCGGCCCAGAGCGCCACTAGCTGGTCGAACGCACGGCTATCCAGGCGCAGGCGGCTGCGCAGCTCCTCTCTGGGCATGCCCCGGCGGAGGGGAGACTGGCGGTGATACTCCGCGAGGGAGTCCGTCATTCGATCCGTGAGGGCCGCGAGCCCCGCCGCTGAAAACAGGAGCGTCCCCTCCGTCAGCGGCTGGCCATCCAGGGCGAGCAGGTCGCCCGACTCGATAGTCGCCTCCACCGCGCCGCGCACCTCGGCGGCGGCGAGGTCGAGGCCGCTGGTAAGCGCCCGTAGCGTCACCGGCTCCGAGGCGGCAACGGCCATGCGCACGACCTCCCCGGGCGAGCCGCGCTCCATCGCTTCCAGCTTGTCGATCGTGGCCTCGTGGAAGCGCCGATGGCGGCGTGCCTCCGTATCGACGACGCGACCGCCGCCCAGCGTATCGTTCGGGTCACGGATGACGAAGCGGTCTCCGTTCACGGCGGCGACCGGCGCGGCGAGGCGCACCTGGGCCCAGGCCGCCTCCCCCGGCGGCACTTCGTCCCGGTCCAGCAGGAGCAGGCGGCCCTCCACCTCCGCCGAGCCGGTGTGAAAGGTGACGGTGATGTTGTGACGCAGCGGGCGACGCAGGTAGCGGACGGTGTGCAGTCGCACATCCAGCACGGTGGCGGGCCGCAACCAGCCCGGCGCCGCCAGTACCATGCCCCGCTCCAGCTCCTCCACCGCCACGCCGGTCAGATTCACGGCCGTGCGCCGGCCCGGCGGCGCGACCTGTACCTTCTGCCCGTGCGTCTGTAGCCCTCGAATACGCGAGCGCAGCCCCACCGGCTGCACCTCAACCTCCTGGCCCACTCTGAACGACCCCGCAAGAAGCGTCCCCGTGACCACCGTCCCGAACCCGGTGATCGTGAAGGCGCGGTCGATGGGCAGGCGGGGCCGGCCAATGTCCCGCTTGGGCGGCGTCTTCGCCAGCTCCGATTGCAGCGTTGCCAGCAGCTCGTCAAGCCCCTGACGGCTGACCGCGGAGCAGAGCACGGCGGGCGCGCCCTCAAGGGTGGTGCCCCGCAGCGTATCCTCGGCGTCGGCGGCCACCAACTCCGCGAACTCAGGCTCTACCAGGTCGATCTTGGTGACGGCGATGACGCCGTGCTCGATGCCGAGAAGATCGATGATCGCCAGGTGCTCCCGGGTCTGCGGCATCACCCCCTCGTCGGCGGCGATCACCAGCAACGCCAGGTCGATGCCGCCGACGCCGGCCAGCATGTTCTTGATGAACCGCTCGTGGCCCGGTACGTCCACTATGCTCACCTCGTCCCCGTTAGGCAAGGTGAGCCAGGCGAAGCCGAGGTCTATGGTGAGGCCGCGCTCCTTCTCCTCGCGCAGCCGGTCGGGGTCGATGCCGGTGAGCGCCTGGACGAGCGCGGACTTGCCGTGGTCCACGTGTCCTGCGGTGCCGATGACGTACATGCCGATTCTACTTTGGGTTCCACCCCCGCGGACTGAAGTCCGCGGCTCTCTTTGAAAGCTTGTGGGCTGAAGTCTGCAGCTTGCGGTTGATGCCGCGTACTTTAGTGCGCGGTCTGATAACCATGAGGGCGGACTTGCCGTGGTCCACGTGCCCTGCGGTGCCGATGACGTACATGCCGATACGATTCTAGCATCGCCGCCATACCCTCTGATAACATACGTCCCGTCATGCCTCCCGTCGGCTACGTGTACGATCCGCTGTACTTGGAGCACGCGACGTCCGGCCACCCGGAGAGCCCGGCCCGCCTTCAGGCTGTCATCTCCCACCTGGAGGAGTCAGGGCTGCTGGGCCGGCTGACGCGGATCGAGCCCAGGGACGCTACCACGGCCGACCTTGAGCTGGTGCACTCGAACGACCTGATCCAGCAGGTGCGAGGAGGGGCGGAGAGGGGCTACGCCTGGCTTGACCCCGATGCCTACATGGCGCCGCGCTCGTACGAGGCGGCGCTGCGCGCGGCGGGCGGCCTGCTGGCGGCCACGGACGCGGTGCTGGACGGCGAGGTTGGTTCCGCCTTCTGCCTGGTGCGGCCGCCGGGCCACCACGCCACCCCCACGCAGGCGATGGGGTTTTGCCTGTTCAACAACGTGGCCATCGCCGCCGCCCATGCCCTGGAGCGCCGCGGCCTGGAGCGGGTCGCCATCCTGGACTTCGATGTGCACCACGGCAACGGCACCCAGGACGCCTTCTACTCGGAGCCGCGCCTGCTCTTCGTCTCCACCCATCAGTACCCGTTCTATCCCGGCGGCGGATCCTGGTCGGAGACAGGGCAGGGTCAGGGAGAGGGAACGACGGTCAACCTCCCTCTGCCGCCGGGCTGCGGGCGCGAAGAATACCTGCGTTGCTATCGGGAGGTGGTTGAGCCGCTGCTGCGTCGCTTCCGGCCTCAGCTCCTCCTCGTCTCCGCGGGCTTCGACGCTCACTTCGCCGACCCGCTGGCGCAGGAGTTGCTGGACACCCGCGGCTACTACGAGATCGCTGCGCTGCTCAAGTCGCTCGCCGATGAGCTGTGCCAGGGTCGCATCGTTTGCACCCTGGAGGGCGGCTACGACCACACGGCGCTGGCCTGGTCCGTGCGCGCCTGCATCGATGCGCTGCTGGGGAACGAGTTCGCCCAGGACCCGCTGGGCTCGGCGCCTGTCGTCCCCGGGCCCGACATCGACGCGCTGCTGGCGGCGGTCAAGCGGGCGCACGGGCTGGGGGACGGCTAGTCCGGCAATAGCCTCACAAACACCTCGTTGGCCAGCAGTCGGCCGCGGTTGGTGATGCGGATGCGGTCGTTCGTCCGCTCCAGCAGATCCAGCTCCGTGAGCTCGGCGAACGTGGCCGCGTAGGCCGCCTCCGCTCCCGCCCCAAAGCGGCGCCGGAACTCGGGCAGCGATACGCCCTCGTTGAGGCGGAGCCCCATGATCAGCGTATCGGCGCGGGCCAGCTCCGGTCTGGGCTCCTCCACGTACGTCACCTGGCGCATCGATTTCAGGAGAGCGGCGACGTCCGTACCGTTGGGCGGGCCGGCGTCGGCCACTTCCTGGACAAGCTGGACGTACCGTTTGGGCGAGTAGACGTCGGCGAAGCGGGTGCCGCCGAGGTGCGAGTGAGCCCCCGCTCCCAGGCCGAGCCAGTCGCCGTTACGCCAGTACACCAGGTTGTGGCGGCACTCCTTCCCCGGCCGGGCCCAGTTGGAGATCTCGTACTGCTGGTAGCCCGTCTCCGCCATCCGCTCCTGGGACCACTCGTACATCGATGCCTGAACGTCTCCATCCGGTTCGGGCGCGCGACCGTGGTCGATGTCGTAGGCCAGCTTCGTTCCCTCCTCCACGGTGAGCGCGTACAGCGACATGTGGTCGGGCGCCAGGCTTATCGCCCGTTCCAGGGAGGCCTGCCAGCGCTCCATTGGCTGCTCCGGCAGGCCGTAGATCAGGTCCAGGTTGATACGCTGAAACCCCGCATCTCGCGCCCAGCGGTACGCCTCCTCCGCCTCCGCCGCCGAGTGGATGCGGTCCAGGTTGGCAAGTTCGTCGTCGTGGAAGGACTGCACGCCGAAGCTGAGCCGGTTCACCCCCATGGCCACGAGCGCGCGTAGGTACTCCAGGTCCACAGTGCCGGGGTTCGCCTCCAACGTCACCTCCGCCTCCGGCTCCAGCGCGAACCGGTCTCGCAGCGCGGACACGATGCGTTCCACCTGTGGGATCGGCAGCAGGCTGGGCGTGCCGCCGCCGAAGAAGACGGTGGGTACAGGGCGGCCGCGCGCGTACTGTGACCACAGCTCCATCTCCGCGATGAGAGCGTCGACGTAGGGCTGCACCAGCTCCTCCAGCCCGGCGTAGGAGTTGAAGTCGCAATAGGAGCACTTCAGGGTGCAGAACGGTATGTGGACGTAGAGGGAGAGGGCGCCGGAAGGCTTCATATCAGCATGGTAGCATGTCCGCCGCGGGCGACCGGAACCCTCCACCCTGATTAGGGGAGGGTGTCATAGAGCCAGGGTTGACATTCGGTGAAATGACTGCCGACCGCCTGCAGGTCTCATCTGCTATTGACCGGCACCTAGTACAATGTCGGTGAGCCGCATCGGAGCGCGATAATGCAGCCGGAGTTAGCCAGACAAAAAGACCGGAATCTGCTGAAAACGGAGGCTTCAACCTTCCGCCATCTGCGGCTGTCCTCCACCCTCGTCAAGTTCCTGATAGTGGGCGGAATAGCCTATCTCATTAATCAGTTCGCCCTGTTCCTGCTTTACGACACGTCGCTCTTCTGGTTCCTGCCCGCCAAGGACACCGCGGCGGGCTTCCTGTTGTTCACTCACCCGGATCTACGCCTGTTGCTCTCTTCGATCCTGGCAGTAGAGGTGGCCATCATCTTTCAGTTCAATTCTCACGAGCGTTGGACTTTCCGAGACCGAGTGCGTCCGGGCTGGGGCCCGTTCCGCTTCCTCAAGTTCAACCTGACGTCCGCTGGTAGCCCAATCATCATCGTGGTGACGGTCAATACCCTCACCCCCCTGTTTGGGATCAGCCCTTATCTCTCCAACACGATCGGCGTATTAGCCGGGGTCACCTGGAACTGGACAATGAATAATCTGGTCATCTGGCCCCAACGACAAGAGGGTTAAACCACTGCGGGCGCCGATAGGGGCGTCCCCATCTGATACGGTCTACCCCCCCTCCTCCTCCAGCCTCTCCTCTCGCATCAAAAGGAAGCGGCTGCTCACCAGCAGCACAAAGAAGGCTAGCACGGCGAGGAGGGAGAACCACTGCTGGTTGCCGTCGATCCACGAGAAGAGCCAGCCCACCCTCAGATAGTTGTCCTCTGCCTCGAAGGGCATCGAGGTGAAGTTAATGTACGCGAAGTACACGTTGAAGAACTGCACCACGCTCAGGACAGCGAGTACTGCCCAGATGGCTCTAGCATTCATAGCGAACCCGGCGGTCATCAGCAACACGATGGAAGCGAATAGATAGCGCTCGTGCATGCGTGTCATGAAGAGAAAGAATGCCATTACCGAGAGTGCGGTGCCCAGGGCAAGCGGGCCCGGACCCTTAGCGTCGCGAAATGTCCAGATGATGCTGATGCTTGCTGCCGCATACAGAATGATGCCCCACCAGCGGTAGGCCAACCCCAGAAAGGTCAGGTCGTCGGGCTCAAACCAGGCCGTCAGTCCCCAGAAGTCCAGGGTCCAGAAGTTGTAGGCGTAGAAGGAGTTGAACGGGTACACTTCGGTGGCGTCCTGCAGCTGGCCGAAAATTGCCAACGGGTTGGAGGGGAAGAAGGGGAGGAGTAACAGGAGCGCCGCTGATAGCGCTGCCGCAACCGCAGGCCAGACCCTGGAGGCGAGATCCCTGCCGAACGCGATGGCTCGGGTCAGCGGCTCGGCCGCCTCCGGCAGGTTGGGCAAGACCTGCCGGATCTCGTCTCTCAACGCCCAAAAAACAAACACCGGCAGAGCACCGATGGCCAGAGGCTTCACCAGGAATCCAACCGTGTACACCACCGCCGCCACGAGTGTACGCCCGCGGGCCAGGTAGTACACGGTGAGGAGGAGGAAGAAGGCCAGAATGCTATCGACCTGCCCCCACACGGGGCCAACAAGGAGGATTACCGGATGCAGCAGGTAGAGGGCAGCCGCTCCCACCCGGATACCGTGCTTCTGGCCCTCGAGGATGCGGTAAAGCAGATAGGCCGAGGCGAGATCGGCGGCTATCGAGGGCAGCTTCAGGATGTACCAGAACAGATCGCCACTGAACGCGAATAAGCTGTCCAGGCTGCCTATGAACCAGAGAACATAGAGGTAGCCTGGCGTCCAGTCGGAGAGGAAGTCGCCGCTGTAGAAGTTCCATGGCCCCTGTTCGGCCAGCCTCACGCTCCAGAACTGGAACGTACCCAGGTCGATGCCGAAGCCGGGCAGGAAGGCCGCTCCCAGTCGTATCAGCAGGCCCAGCATCAGCACGAGGAGGATAGGGCTGGCCCGGACGCTAAAGCTTATCTTGATGGCCGAAGGGCCCGCCTGTTCCCTATCCATAAGTCACGCTAGTCATCTAGTCTATCAGTAGCTCGCAGCGGACATCCTGGACCGCCGGGGCCATGCTGGTGGGCGCGGCGCTCCCCTACGGCGGGCACGACTGGCCAACGTCATACAGCGCTACAGGCCCCTCACTCGTATCGGCGGCGAAGGCGGCCTCGAACTCCCTAGCGAACAGCGATTCGTTAACCGCCATGCTGCCGTCGAGTTCCAGGGGCCCGACCTCTAGAAAATCGATCTCGTTGGCCAAGAGCAGGTCGCACGCCTCCTGTTTCCGCGATGCGTCGTATATGGCGCTGGCCGTCTCTCTTCGCGGACCTACTTCGTAGCCGGCGCCATCGGCGAACTGGGTGAAGCCCAGGAATAATCGCCGGCCCGCCATCGAAGGCTGAACGTACAGCTGAGGTGCCGTGAGAAAGACAGCGTCAGTGTCCGTGTTGTCTTTGATCCAGTCGATGGTGCTCTCCCTGGGACCGAAGACAGCAAACCGGGGATCATTCTTGATCACCATGAAGTCGATGATGCCGGATAGGACAAGAAAGAGCAGAACAACGGGTGCAACGGCTGCGGCGAGATATCTCATGTTGAAGTGGCGGATCTTCAGGCTCCAAAGCCTGACAAAGGCGAAGGCAACGAACAGGTTCATCAGTATTTCCCACGTGTTGAACACCTTGTGATTGTGCCCGCCGAGGTCTCGCCCGAGCTGGACGAAGTTCCCAAACAGGAAGATCGCCATCACTGCCAGCATCAGCTTCCGGTCGGTCTTGCTGCCCCAGACCGCCGCCAGCACCATCAGCGGCAGGGCTAAGCCCAGGTTCAGCCACCAGTAGGTGATGAAGTGATCGACGGTGAGCGGCTCAACCAGATAGCCAATGTGAAGGCGTATGTTCCCCTCCGCGGCGAGGCCCCCGCTCAGCCATATGACCTGGGGCAAGGCGATGAGGACCGCAGGCACCAGAAAGCTTATCGATTCCCGTATGCGCCCGAAGATCAGGAAAAGGGCGACGTAGAGGACCATGACGGCCACGTACACCGGTCCGTTCATCCAGAAGGAGAGACCCGCCAGAGCACCTAGCGCCAGCGCCCTTTCGGTCCACAAGGGCTCCCCCCGGCGTAACGGTTGGATCAGACCGTAGGCGACGAAGAGGCCGAGGGCGATAGCCACGATGATGTGGCTCTGGGTCAGAAACACGTTCAGCGTCCAGTAGATCGCAATGTCCTCGCCCGTCTCGTACGGCCCGATGGCGAGGTAGCGGTTGTGATCCCACAGATTACTGATCGCTTCCGGCACATCGTTGCCGAACTCGTCGAAGTAGCGAAGGAAAGCTAGCGAGCTGTTGGTGATCAGGAGGGCGACGGCCACTAACCCCACCGATACCTTGTTGAACAGGAGCCTCCCGAGCTCGAAGATCAGCAAGATCATAGCGGTCATGGCCAGAGCCGCCGGCAAGTTGAAGGCCCAAGCTATCGGAAGGCTCATCCTCTCCAAGGCGCCGGCCAAGAAGTCGAACCCGAAGTGATAGCGGATCGGCTCCAGGGCAAAAAAAGGATATTCGGGAGGCAGGTTGTGGCCCTCAGAGAAGGACCGCGCGAGGGCGATATGAAGGCCAAAGTCCCCCCAGGTATTGAGAGAGACCGTCAGCGGGTCCCCCGAGAGGCGCTGGTCCATCAGCCAGAGGGAAAAGATTAGAGCGGCAACGGCAAGAGTTCCCTCCACCCAGCCAAGCTTGAAGGCCGACAGGGCTAAGTGGCGGTGCCATCGGACAAGGATACCGATCTGTATCGCGAACGCGACGAGAATGCCAATGGGAAGGGCATCCTCCAAGCCAAGAAACACGAAGGCCGCTAGAAAGGTGACCCATGTCGTCAGGAGCAGCCCCACCAGGTAGCCACCCGCAAGCTGAACCAGAGGGGGCAGGTGCGGGAACGTTCTCTGAATAAGGAGAAGCCCAACCAGGAAAGACGTGGCGAGGAATACGAGGGCTAGCACCGAACCTCACCTACTGCCTTCGTTTGCGAGCAAACCTATCCCTCGGCAGGTACAACGTTCGCCTGTGGGCGAACGTTACTCACCCGAACTAGCGCCAGCACCAGCGAACAGGCGTGCATGAATCGAACCAGAAGTAGGACTCCTTCAAGCCATCGGAGACGTCAACTGCGGCCAGGTGCGGGTAGAAGTAGACGAAAGTCAGTGCCGCCGCCGCCAGAAAAGCGATGGCGGGGGCCCTACCCCACGGTCGCTGCCACAGCCAATGGATGGCGTACGCCAAGGCCAGCAACAGGAAGGCCAGGCTGGGAAGGTAGTGATAGATGAACGTAATCCGGGGCTGTATAGCCCAGGGCAGAAAGAACCCCAGGTAGGTCAGGACGACGAACAGCAGGGATGCCTGTTCGGGTCCCAGGCTGCCTGATAGAGAGAGCCTGCCCGTCGCTTCCTCAAACCTGGCCCGCAGGCCGCGAAGACCCTGCCACAGGGCGAAGGCAAGGGCGGGAAGGCCGGCCCAAAAGGTGATGGGGTTGCCTAAAGAGTAGATCACTGCACCGCCGGAGGACACGTATAGGAAGATGGGCCGCATCATGATCGGCCACGTATCCCAGGGCGACGAGTAGGGATGGAAGGCTTCCGGGCCCGTCACCTGGGGACTCGTCGAGTGGAATTGGTAGGCGTCGCGGTTCAGCAACAGCACATCTCCGAGGTCGTGCCCGGTGAACAGCATAGGAACGTACGTCAGGAGATAGATGGAGAGCGGCACGATAACGAAAAACAAAGGCAGAATCATGAGGGACGCCACAGGAGGGATTGCCTCGTCGCCCTGCTTGGAGTGCGAAAATCGGTGGATGAAGTACGGAGCCGCGGGAGCCAACGCCCAGAGCGCCATCCACGAGCCCAAAGCCGCAACAAAGATGGGCGCCGACACGCCCGGCTCGAGTATGCCGGGTTGGATTTCGTCGACCAGTAATCCGCCGAACAGGACTGGGGTGCCCAGGTAAAACGCTACCAGGGCCAAGGGAGCCAAGTAGACAAAACTGGCGCCCTTGCCCTGTTCCGATAGCCAGTAGCGGTATAGGAAATACATGACGATAGGGAAGACGGTCAAGAGGGCGGTCAACTTGATGGCCAAAGCCGCTCCGAAGAACATCCCGGAGAACATGAAGCGGTCAGACACTAGGAAATAGACGGCGCCCAGGATGAAAAACAAGAGATACGTGTCGGGGGTAGCGATCCTCGATTGAACGAAAAAGAGCCCTTCGAACACCATCAGGAATCCCGCCGCCAAGCCGGCGATCTCGCTCCTGAAGAGGCGCTTCGCCAGCAGGTAGATGAAGAAGACCGAGCCGACGCCTGCCAGGGCGCCGAAAAGGCGCCAGCCGAAGGGGCTGTCCTCCCCCAGCAGAGCCATTCCACCGGCCATGAAAAGCTTGGAAAGGGGCGGATGTGTGTTCTCGTGCCCGATGAATTCCCAGGCGTCGGGGTCACCACGGAGGATCTCCTGGGCGGTCGTCGGGAAAAAGATCTCGTCGAAGTAGAACTCGCCTGGGGTCCCCAGCCGGTAGAAGCGGGTGAAGAGCGCGGCTGCCAGCAGGCTAACCAGCAGAGTAATGAGTAGCAGTTGGCGCGCACTGATCTTCGGTGCGCTCAGGGTCAGGCCTACCGCTGGCTCCCTATCCAAAATTCGACCTTCCTGCTGAGGGTTTGCCCGGACCCCGCAGGGACTCGCTACTTGTTAGACGGCAACAGAATAGCGATACTGGCAAGGGTGCCCGCGGTGCGCGGCCCCTCCTGACAGGTACCCCCATCCTTCCCGAGGTGCCTCAAGTCTACCCCAGCACAATCACCGGAGCAATGAACACGCTAACCACTTGAAGTCGGATCTAGCAGGGAAGCCGTATGCGGAAATGCGGCCATCAGCATCCTCTCCGAAGAGTCCTGTTTTGACATAGATGAATCGGCTAGTCTAATATCAAGGCCCTTATTTACTAAGATCACTGGCAGCAAGGCATAGGTTGCTTCAACTGCGAGGGACGTGTGACGGGTGTTGCCCAAGAGCGATTAGAGCGGCTGCTCAGGCTAGTGTTGGGGCAACGGCTGTCTTCTCGAACTACGTTCATCAGGTTCGTGTTGGTGGGTGGCACTGGCTATGTGGTCTACCAGTCGGTTCTTTTCCTGATGTACGACTCGCCTCTTATCTGGTTTTTGCCGGCCAAGAACACCAGCGCTGATATCCTCGTCTTCGAGCACGGCGACCTTCGTTTCCTGATTACGACTCTGGTGGCCACCTCGCTGGCGCTTGTTGGAGTATTCACGGGGCACAACCTGTGGACCTTCGGCACTAAGCTTTCGGATCGTAAGCCTCTCTGGCTGCGCTTTGGTCAGTTCCTTGCTTTCGCTTCTGTAGCGGCGTTCGGGATCGTGCTGCCAACGGTAAACGTTCTCACCGTCCAGTTCGATCTGTACCACTTCCTCGCCCTACCCGTTGGGGTCGCGTTAGGAGGCGTCTGGGACTGGCTCTGGTACTCGCGGTTCGTTTGGCGAGGTTCCCGGGCCGAGCAGGCCGACGCACACGGCGGATGAACCCCTATCCCGCGCGAGACATCGTTACGGACGGGTGCGGACAATGAGGGCCGCAACCGCTGTTCCTGATCCTGGCCCGCCAAGGCCGAAGGCCAGCCGTCCACTAGGGACTGCTAGCGACCTTCGCCGTATTCATGGGCAGCCTGTTCGTGGTCTACGCCACCAGCGAGACTTTCCTCAGCGCCGACGGCCACCTGCGAGATAGCAGGGGAAAACGGTGGAAGTGCTAGACTAAAAGCCGAGCACGAGAATGGAGACAGAAGCGGCAGGGGCTCCCGCTGGCAGGTCACGGTTGGGCGTCACGGTCAAGCCCATCACCGCCATACTGGCGGCAGGCCTAGTGATCCGGCTGTTGGTAGCCGCTGTTCCCGGTGTCGGGGCCGGACCTCGACACCTTCCGGGGCTGGAGCTTACAGCTGGCTGACGATGGCCCCTGGAACTTCTATAGCAGTGACTTTTTCGCCGACTACTCGCCGGGCTACCTTTACATCCTGTGGCTTTTCGGACTGCTTAATAATGTCTTCTCTTTTAGCAGCGACCAGTTCCACTACCTTCTCAAGCTACCGGCCATCGTCGCCGACCTGGCCTCGGCCTACCTGCTGTATCGGATGCTCGTGGGCCGGAAGCCCGTCGTCCAGCTGGGTACGCCCATCCTGTATCTGCTGCTTCCCACTGTCCTCTTCATCGGGTCGGTGTGGGGCCAGGTGGACAGCATCCTCGCCTTCTTCCTTCTCCTGGCTGTCTACTACCTGGCCCAAGGCCGTCCCGTTTGGGCCTCGGTGGCCTACGTGGTAGGCTTCCTCATCAAGCCCCAGGCGATAGCGGCGTTGCCCCTGTTGGCCTTCTGGCTCCTCAGGAACAATCCCGCGCGCGTTTGGGTCAAGGCTCTCTCAGCGTCTATTGCAGCCGGCTTATTCATCATCCTACCCTTCTTCCCGCGAAATCCTCTGAGAATATTCGAGCAGCTAAGCAACGCGGCAGAGCTCTATCCCGTCAATTCATCCTTCGCCTACAATTTCTGGGGTATGTTTGGGCTGTTCAAGCCGGACGACGCAACTTTCTGGGGCATAGAATGGCGCCAATGGGGCATCGGGCTGTTCGCGGCCGCCATCCTGGCTATCATCTTCGTTTTCCGTGACGCTAAGAACCCGGGCCTGGTGGCCTTGGCGACAGCCCTCTCCATTCTAGCCTTC
>CAJXNA010000002.1 GCA_913056415.1 uncultured Chloroflexota bacterium
ACGCGATTGCTCCATCGCCTGCATCCAGCAGTTCCCTGGCTGGTAGCCTGTAGCGAAGCGGGAAACCATCGCCTGCCGCGGAAGCACCAAGCAGCTCGCCAGCGCCGTGGGCGAGGGTATGACTGCTCTGATGATGGCGCGCCGCCACCTCCAAAAGCTAGGAGACGTGCCCGAAAAGACCTCCGCTGCCTGACTCGATGGGGGCTGCATCGCCTGTATAATGGAAAGGTATCCTCCCCGCGGCCTCGGTTTCATCTGTTAGAGCGGATAGGGTATTGAGTTGCGATGCTAAATGGAGGCAGGGATGGCTAAGAACCCGTTACTAGAGATCAGAGAGCATGGCCAGAGCGTCTGGCAGGATTACATCCGCCGCAAGCAGACTCTCTCTGGCGAATTGGAGAAGCTGATCGCCGAGGACGGGCTGCGAGGCCAGACCTCGAACCCCACTTACTTTGAGAAGGCGATCGCAGGCAGCAACGACTACGACGACGCTCTGAAGACCCTCGCCCAGCAAGGGAAGGATGTCGACAGCATCTACGAGGCGCTGGCGGTCGAGGACATCCAGGCGGCGACCGACCTCTTCCGCCCCGTTTACGACTCGCTGCAGGGAGCCGATGGCTTCGTAAGCCTGGAGGTCTCTCCTGAGCTCGCGCACGATACTCAGGCGACCATCGAGCAGGCGCGCCACCTGTTCGCCGCCGTCGATAGGCCCAACGTGATGATCAAAGTGCCCGGCACGCCCGCCAGCATACCCGCCATTGAGCAGCTCATCAGTGAAGGCATCAACATCAACGTTACTCTCCTGTTCTCTCTGGAGGCGTATGAGCAGGCCGCTAACGCCTACATCGCCGGACTGGAGAGATACGCCGACGGGAACGGCGACCTCTCCCGCCTCGCCTCGGTGGCTAGCTTCTTCCTGAGCCGTGTCGATACCATGGTGGACCGCAGGCTGGAGACGCTCATCCGAGAGACGGAGGACTCCGCTGCCAAAGCGGAGATGGAGTCGCTTCTGGGGAAGACAGCCGTCGCCCAGGCGAAGCTCGCCTACGCCAGATTCAAGTCGCTGTTCGGAAACCCACGCTTTCAGGCGCTCAAGGAGAAGGGTGCCCGCGTCCAGAGGCCGTTGTGGGCCAGCACCGGCGCCAAGAACCCCAATTACAGCGACGTCATGTACATCGAACCGCTCATCGGACCCGACACGGTCAATACCGTGCCTCTAGCCACCATGGGCGCCTTCCGTGACCACGGGCTCGTGGCGGCTACCCTGGAGAAGGGCCTGGAGGAAGCGCAGGCCACCCTGGCAGCGCTGGCCGAGTTCGGCATCGACATGGATGAGGTGACTGATCAACTGCTGGACGACGGCGTCAACCTCTTCGCTAACTCATTCCGCGAGTTAATGGCATGCATCTCCGCTCAGCGGACAGCCATCCTCGCTCCGGCCGGCTGACGCGGCCGGAGCGCCAAGATGCGATGACGATTGAGGAGACAGTAGAGAACCCTCTGAGGGTGGGCCTGCGCAGCCAGCGCACGCCGGAGCCGAATACGCTGATCATCTTCGGCGCCAGCGGCGACCTTACCCAGCGGAAACTCGTCCCCGCCCTGTACGACCTCTCGCTGGAAGGGCTGCTGCCCGGCGGCTTCTCCGTCGTGGGCATGGCGCGACGACCCAAGACCCACTCAGAATTCCGCTCCGAGATGAAAGGCGCGGTCGCCCAGCATTCGCGCACGAAATCGCTCCAACCCTCCGCCTGGGACGCCTTCGCGGCCAACATCTACTACTGCCAAGCCGAATTCAACGATCCGGGAGGCTACATCCAGTTAGCCAGCATGCTACAGAAGATCGAGAGCGAGACCGGCTGTCACAACAGGCTGTACTACTTAGCCACGCCTCCCAGATACTACAGCGAGATCGCCAAGCGCCTTGGCGAGGCAGGCCTCACGGCAAGCGACGACGGCTGGACGCGTATCATTGTAGAGAAGCCGTTCGGGCGTGACCTGGCCAGCGCCGCGGAGCTGAACCGTACCCTCCTCAGCGTGTTCAGCGAGGATCAGGTCTACCGCATCGACCATTACCTGGGGAAGGATACCGTCCAGAACATCCTCGTCTTCCGCTTCGCCAACGGCATCTTCGAGCCCATATGGGACCGCCGCTACATCGACCACGTTCAGATCACAATGGCCGAGAGCATCGGCATTGAGGGGCGCGGCGGCTATTACGAAAGGGCCGGCGTCATCCGCGATATCATCCAGAACCACGCCCTGCAGCTCCTCTCGCTGGCAGCGATGGAGCCTCCCGCCACTTTCGAACCTGACGCCGTCCGCGACGAGAAGGTGAAGGTGCTTCGGGCCGTCCGCCCTATCCCGCCTGAAGATGCACAGGAGTCCACTGTTCGCGGCCAGTACGGGCCGGGCGTGATCTCCGGTCAAAGAGTGGCCGGCTACCGCGAAGAGGACAGGGTGGAAGCAGACTCGGCGACGGAGACGTATCTGGCACTCAGGTTATTCATAGATAACTGGCGCTGGGCCGGGGTGCCGTTCTACATCCGCTCCGGCAAGCGCCTGCCCAAGCGAGTCACGGAGATCGCGATCATCTTCAGGCAGCCGCCGCTGGCCCTTTTCCCCACCACCGATGGCAGCCGCATTGAGCCTAACGTTCTCAGCATCACCATCCAACCGGACGAGGGCATCTCGCTGAACTTCGGCTCAAAGGTGCCCGGACCTGGGGCGGCTCTACGCATCCGGCCAGTGGAGATGGACTTCCGCTACGGCACATCCTTCGGGGTTGCCGCGCCGGACGCCTACGAGCGCCTGCTGTTGGATTCGATGCTGGGAGACGCTACGCTGTTTACCCGCCGCGACGAGGTGGAGGCGGCCTGGGCGTTCGTCAACCCCATAACCGATGGCTGGACGAACCCCGAGCCGCCGAGCTTCCCCAACTATGAGGCCGGCACCTGGGGTCCTGACGAGGCGGACGAGTTCATCCAGCGCGACGGCCGCAAATGGCGGAGGCTGTAGACCGCATGGAGGTCCTTGACGAATATCGTGCGATACTAAGCGGCGAAACCCGCAGGGTGGATGTGCCCGCCGTTGAGAGTGAGCTTACACAGCTATGGAAGGCGGCCGCCGAGGATACCCTTGAGGGCCAGCCAGTCGTCCGTGCCTGTGTGCTCAACCTCGTAGGATACGCCCAAGGAGATGATGTCGCCCAACACATCAACGAGGTGATCTCCCAGGTCTCCGCGCGGCATCCAAGTCGCTCCATCATCATCGTTGCCGACCCCCGCGCCAAGTCCGCTGGGCTCCGCGCCTCCATCTCCGCCCATTGCCAGATCCCGCTCGCTGGCGGCAGGCAAGTGTGCAGCGAGCAAATCACCCTTCACGCCTCTGGCGCCGCGGTGGATGAGGTCCACGGGACCGTACTGCCGCTGCTTGTGCCAGGCCTGCCCGTCTTCCTCTGGTGGCACGACGAGCCGCCCCCGGATAATCACCTGTTTCAGGAGTTGCTGGATAGCTGTGACCATCTGGTGATTGACTCCGCAGACTTTGCGCCTGAGCGCACCGCTGCCCTACTTACGGACCTACAGCGGATCACCCAGGAAAGCGATATCGCGTTGAGCGATCTCAACTGGTCACGGCTCACCCACTGGCGGGAACTCGTTGCCCAGTTCTTCGATGCCTCGCCCGGGCGGCAGTACCTGGACCGCCTGGACGCCGTGAACGTGGAGATCGCCTCTATTCACGGCAAGCAGCCTGACCTCACGGAGGGTCTACTCCTCATCGGTTGGCTGGCGTCGCGCTTGGGCTGGGTCTTGGAGGAGGGCGCTCTGCGGCCGCGCTTGGACGCTATGTCCTTCAAGCTTAAAAGCGGTGCTGGGTCGGTGACAGTGAAGCTAACCCCGGACCCACATCACCCCGGTGAGGGGCTGCACTCGCTCTCGCTCCGGGCGGCCGACGGCGCCGTCTTCGCCATCTCCCGCAAGGCTGACGACGAAACCTGCGGGGTCGTCAGCGCTGAGCTACCCGAAGGCAGCGGCTACTCGCGTGTCGTGCAGATGGACCTGCCCTCAGAGGCGACACTGCTGAGCGATGAACTGGATTCGTCCGGCCACGATGCCGCGTTCGAGGAGACGCTCGCCCAGGCTGTTCGGTTCATGGACGGTGGTCAGTAAGCGTTTTTACCCCCGCGCAAGCCGGTAGGCCACGGCCACGCCCACAGCCCTGAGAGCCGTCTCTACGGCAACACCTTTGGGAAGCCGCCCAGGAGACCGACAATGCTCGCGGCCAGCAGGCCCAGCGCCACGATGGAGGCCACCGACACGAGCGCCAGGATTAGTCCGTACTCGGCCAGGGTCTGACCTTCTTCTCCCTCCGAGTGGGCAACAAATCGCAGCATGGCTGCGCTGATATTGGAGAGCATGATTTCCTCCTTACCCGCACTCCGAACCTCTCTAGCACTAGTCTACCAGGCGGTTCTCCCCAAGCCCTCGCCAGGATTATGTCATCGCAAAGTCGTATCTAATCACCTTTGTGTCTACGTCGAGCGTCGGCGTGCCAGCTCTTCGAGGATAAACGGATTGGTCTGGCGTTCGATCCCGATCTTCGTCTCCTGCATGTGGCCGGGGAGGACGACCGTATCGTCCGGCAGCTCAAGCAGACGGTCGACGATGCTGGACATCTCCTGGCCGTAATCGCCGCCCTGCAGGTCCGTCCGCCCGATGGAGCCGCGAAACAGGGTGTCGCCGCTGAACAGCATGCCTTCCGTGTAGAAGGAGAGGCTGCCGGGGGTATGGCCGGGCGTGTGGATCACCTTCAGCTTGACACCTTCCACCTCCACCTCGTCGCCGTCCGCCAGGAGGGCATCCGGCTCCGGCGGCGGTTCTACCGACTGACCCAGTAGGCCGGCGGCGGCCCCTGCCGCGCCGCGCGCGATCTCCAGCTCCTGAGGATGGAGCAGGAACTTGGCCCCGGTTGCCTCCTTGACTCCGCGGACGCCCAGGATGTGGTCAAGGTGTGCGTGGGAGTTCGCGATGAGCTTGATGTTCAGCCCCATGTCCTTGGCTAGGGCCATGATCTCTTCCGGCTGGTCGCCCGGGTCGATTGCGATCCCTTCGCCTGTCCTGCGAGAGCCGATGATCCAGCAGTTTTCCGCGAAGACACCCACAACGATGCCTCGCACCATGAGCTCGCTCACCCGTGGCTCCGCCATACTAGCCCCTCAACGCGCGCACAGGCGGCTTCAGCCACCCGCTCACAATGGCGGCGACTATCGGCCCCGGAACTGCGCGGGGCGCTTCTGCAGGAAGGACTGCACGCCCTCCTTGAAGTCTTCAGTCTGGAACAGCGGCAGGAGCTGCAGGAAGACGTGATGAACGTTCGCCTCAAACGTCTCTTCTAGCCCCAAGCGCATCATCCGTTTGGTCGCCTGAACGGCGAGCGGCGCGTTGGCTGCTATCTCGGCCGCGATCTCGTGAGTGACCGGCATGAGCTGGTCCGGCTCGACCACGCGGTTAACGAGGCCCATCTCTAGCGCCTCCCCAGCGCTGAGCGTCATACCGCGAAACGCCACCTCCGCCGCCTTTGCCCAGCCGATAAGCCGCGGCAGCAACCAGGTCCCACCGCTCTCCGGCAGAATACCCCGCTTCGTGAACACGGCTGCCAGCTTCGCTTCCGTGGAGGCGATGCGGATGTCGCAGCCAAGAGCCATGTCCAGACCGTAGCCGGCAGCTGGACCGTTCAAGGCACAGATGACGGGCTTGTCCGTAGTGTGGAGGACGATAGGCGGGCTGCCGGCAAGGTCAAAGCGGACGTTCGCCAGACCGCCTCCGCCGTTAGCACCGATGCCGGTGCCCGCGGCCAGGTCTTTCAGGTCAAGTCCGGCGCAGAAGCCTCTTCCCGCTCCCGTAATGACGATAACACGCACCTCACGGTCCGCGTCCGAGTCCCGCAAGACCTTGCTCAGGGAGTCAAGCATCGGCGCGGTGATAGCGTTCAGCCGGTCGGGCCGGTTGAGGGTGATCGTCGCGACGCCGCCGGACACCTCGTACAGCAGGTCAGTGTAGTCAGACATCTTACGCCTCCTTCAGATGAAACTGCCGGTGCTACATGAGATCCGCTAAGACCCGGCGACGCGTCGCTTTTGGCCCGCCCAGTAGGGCTCCCGCAGCTCGCGCTTGAGCACCTTACCCGTAGGGTTGCGGGGGAGCGTCTTGACGAAGTCAACCGATCGGGGCCGCTCATAGCCGCCCAGCTTATCCCGGCAGAATTCGATGACCTCCTCCTCGGTTGCCGTTGCCTCATCGCGTAGAACAACGATCGCCTTCACCGTCTCACCCCACTGCTGGTCCGGCACGCCGATGACGGCTGCGTCGGCGATCGCTGGGTGCTTGAACAGCACGTCCTCTATCACACGGGGGTAGATGTTCTCCCCGCCGGAGACGATCATGTCCTTCACCCGGTCCTGGATGTAGATGTAGCCTTCATCGTCCAGCACGCCGGCGTCGCCGGTGTGCATCCAGCCGCCTCGCAGCGCCTCGGCCGACTCGTCGGGCAGGTTCCAGTAGCCCCGCATGAGTTGCGGGCCCCGCGCTATGATCTCTCCAATGGTGCCGTTGGGCACAGGCTCATCATCCTCATCCACGACGCGCAGCTCGGTCCCCACGAGCGGGCGCCCGGCGGAGAGGAGCAGCTCTGGCTTCTCCTTCAGCGCCACCTCGTGATCGGACGGTAGCAGGTAGGTGAGGATGGCGGTAGTCTCGGTCATGCCGTAGCCTTGGGCGAACTCGCACTTGAACACCTCCACGGCGCGGCGAAGCGTCTCCTCGGCGATGGGGGAGGCGCCGTAGGTGATGCGCCGGAGGTTGCTGTAGTCTCGCTCCGCGATGTCCGGAACGAAGACGAGACAGGCCTGGATCATCGCCGGGATGAGCGTGGCCTGTACCATATTCTCCTCGCTTAGCGCCCGGACGACCTCAAGTGGGTTGAAATCCTCCTGGATATACAAACTGCCGCCCCCGGCTACAGACGCGAAGGCGGTGACGGCGGCGGCGGCGTGATAGAGGGGCGCGACGATAAGGGCGCGCTCGCCTGCGGTCCCCTGCACCACAAGCTGGACCTGGTGCAGCTGCGCGCTTACTGCGCCGTGGGTGAGCACCGCACCCTTGGGGTGGCCGGTAGTGCCGCTGGTGTACAGCTGGTACACGTCGTGCTCGTCGGTGACGATGCGGTCAGGAGCCGTATCGGGCTGGTCAGCGACCCAGCGGTGGTAGTCATCCCACCCTTCGGCTCCGTCAGCGTCGATAGCGATGAACCGCTCCACGGCCTTGAGCTCGCCGCGGAATCCCTCCACGATGCTGACGTAAGCCGCGGAAGCGATGAGCATCTTAGCTTGGGCGTCGTTGATGATATAGGCCCACTCTGGAGACGCCATCCGGTAGTTGAGGGGGACAGGCACCACGCCCGCCTTGGAGGCGCCGTAAAACAGTAGGGCGTGCTCGATACTGTTCTTGGAGAGGAACGCGATTCTATCGCCGATCTGAAGCCCGGCGCTTGCGAAAGCGTTGGCCAGACGGTTGGCCTCGCTTACGGCCTCACGATAGGTGATGGTGCGGTCGCCCAGCACAGCGAATTCGACGTCCGGATGCTCGCGGGCCTGGTAATCAAGATAATCGTGGAGTCGCATCTCTCATACCTCCTGATTGTGGTCGACTGCGCTCGGATGCCGATGCAGATGGGGCGAGCCCAATGATATGTGCTTGCCCTAAGTCTGTCCAGCGGGCGCCGGGAGTGATGGCTGACGGCGTGTCCTCCGCGGATGGGCTTTCTGGGAGTGTTGCCGCCGCAGACCGTGCTCAGAGCGAGATAGGGAGGCCCTTCAGCCCGCGCAGTATGAAAGTCCCGCCCCACTGCAGGTTATCCGTCTCCAGGCTCAGGTCCGGAAAGCGCCTGAGCAACGTCCGCAGGGCGATCTGCCCTTCGGCACGGGCTAGGGGCGCGCCCAGACAAAAGTGGATCCCATCGCCGAAGGCGACATGCTCGTTTGGGTGGCGGGTGATATCCAGTTGGTCCGGATTCTCAAACTTCGCGGGGTCGCGGTTGGCCGCCCCCAGGACGCAGAAGGCCAGCTGCCCCTTCTTCACCGGACGGCCGTCGATCTCCATATCCTCCGTCGCTACCCGGCCAGTGGCCTGGACGGGGCCGTCGTAGCGCAGGAGCTCCTCTATCGCCGTCTGGATGAGGGAGGGGTCGTCACGCAGCTTGCGGAGCTGGTCCGGATTACGAAGAAGGGCGAGCATCCCATTGCCGATCAGGTTCGTGGTGGTCTCGTTCCCGGCGACCAGCAGAAGCATAGCGGTAGTCAACATCTCATCCTCGCTCAGGATCTGGCCCTGCTCCTCCGCCGCGATGAGGCCGCTAATAAGGTCACCCCCGGGCTCCTTCCGCCGTTCCTCAATTACACCGCGGAAATACTCGGTCAGCCCGTGCGCGCTCTTACGCGCGCGCTCCAGCATATCTGGCGACGTCAATGGGCCGTTCAGGGTCAGTACGATCTCATCCGACCACAGCTTGAACTGGTCACGATCCTGCGGAGGGATGCCCAGCATCTCGGCGATAACGATGACGGGCAGCGGGTAGGCCAAATCTTGAATGATATCCATCCGGCCGGCCTCCTGGACGGCGTCCAGCCGCTCATCGACGATCTCCTGAATGCGGGGGAGCAGCCCTTCCACCATACGCGGCGTGAACGCCTTGCTTACCAGCTTACGCAGGCGTGTGTGCAGCGGCGGGTCAGAGCTCAGCATCGTCTGCGTTCGCCCGAACGCACCGAACTCCTCCTCGATCTTTTGCGCTTGTTGGGCGAACCGGTTCTGAGCCTGGCGGCGATCGGCGGAGAAACGGGAGTCCGTGAGCACAGCCACGATGTCGTCATAGCGAGTGAGTATCCACGACTCCATCAGCTCGTTCCACTGGACGGGATCCTCCGCCCGCAGACGGACGTACATCGGATAAGGGTTGGCGTGGACCTCCGGGATGAACGGATTGTACTGCGTCGTAACCATGCATCACGCTCCGATTCGGCTCAGCAGATACCGACTAGTCGGCATCCTATCATGATACCAATTAGCACGACAACCGAATCACTAGAACACTTCTGGAGCGGGCGATGGGAATCGAACCCACGACAGCCTGCTTGGAAGGCAGGCGCTCTACCACTGAGCTACGCCCGCCCGCTGCGCACTCCATTATAGACCACCCGGCTGAGTCTAGATCAGGCGGTAACCCCTTCGCGGCACCGTCTGTAGCGGCTCTGCTCCGCCTGTCGCGATGCGCAGCTTGTTCCGCAGGTTCCTCACGTGCGAGCGGACCAACTCCGATGAACCGGTGCCTGGGAAGAACTCCCACACCTTCTCCAACAGCTCCTCCGTGGAGACGATGCTGCCGCGCCGCTGTATCAGGAAGTACATCAGGCGGAACTCCGTCGGTGTGAGCTGAACTGATGCGCTATCTCCGCAAAGCTCGTGCGAGTTCTTGTCCAGGGCTGCGTTGCCAACCACCAACACTTCCGAGCCCTTCCGCTGGGTCGAGTCCAGAGTCTTCGCCACCGCGCGGCGGATATCGTTCCCCTCACACGGCTTGGTTACGATCTCATCGCGATCTCTGTCTATGGGAAGCGAGTCCACCAGCCAGCGGGCGCTGGCGACGGTTAGGAACACCACTGGGTAGCTACCGTTGCCGCTGCGGAGCCAGACGCAGAACTCCTTCATCTCGGCCTCACCGATAGCGCTGTCCATGACGACTACATCGACAGAGACGTTAAACAGGCTACGGATGGCGGCTCCGCAACTGCCAGCCGTGATGACCTCGTGACCGACGGAAGCGAGGGCATGCTCCGCCAGCCTCTCTGTGCTGGTATCTCGTGTGACTAGCAGAACACTCGACATGGCGCTTAGGCACTCAATTAGCCTATTATATTCAGCAAGAGCGGCAAGACAAGGTCGTGCTGTGTCTGGACTATTGCGAATCCTTCAATTTCGTGTACTTTGGCCAATCCTGTTGCTACTGGCCGCCTTCGTCATCTTCTTCGAGTTCATCGCCGATGTTGGAGGCAGCGCCGAGCCGCAGGGATCCCCGTCTCCGGTCGTGCCGATGGCTTCACCCTTGCCCGCGGAGGAGCCAGCGTCCGGCCCGCCGGGTCCAGCCGAAAGGACTCCGGGGCCACCGCAGAGCCCGCCGGGCCGCTCACCTTAGCGATAGCAGTTCGAAGGTCAGGCTCCCATTGTCGTAGCGTACCAGCGGGCGCGTCTCCGTATCCGCGTACCACGCCCGCTGGGTGCCATCAGGGGAACGGATCTCCAGTCGCCAGGTCTCGAAGGTGCCGGCCGGCACCTCTACCGTCTCCTTGCCCGTCACCTTCAGCGACTGCGATATGACCTGCGGTTTGGCAAGCGTAGCGGAGAGGACGTCCGCGTAGGTCGCCTCGTACCCCTCCCGAAAGTCGATAGTCCGCCACAGAAAGACATCCGTCCAGCTATCGTAGGAGCGCGTCGGCACAGTGATTTCATCACGGCGGTCATCGTCCTCCGTACGCTGCACCACAAGCACGCTGCCGCCCTGGTACTCCACCTGCCAACGCCGCGCCCCCTCCGGCCCATCGACAACCCGCTCTATCGAGCGCGGCCGCATCGTCTCGCTGTCCGCCACCGCCTCCACCTCATCGCTGAACTCCTCACTCTCGAACTCCTGTGTGAACCTGACCTTCCCGTCCTGAATTTCGATGCGGAAGATGGCGCTGCCCTTTACCTCGTCGCCATCCATGAGACGATAGCGGGCCTCTTCTGGTGCCTCCCAGGGAGTGTTCGACACGACCGTTTGGCCGGACAGGAGAACCGTCTCCGATTCACAGGCAGCCACCGCCAACGCTAGCAGGGGGAGACCGACGAACAGCCGCCCCACACGCAACGTCATCAGGCTCCCGCCGCCACCAGCGACCGTACGATTGCCACCGCCTGCTCAACATCGCCGTCATCGATGCCGCAGTGCGTAACCATGCGGATGCGGCCGTCGCCTTCGCTCAGGCAGAGCACGCCCTGCGCGCCCAGTCGGCGCTCCAGCTCCCCCTGGTCCCATCCCTCTACAGTGAAGAAGACGATGTTGCTCTGAGGGGCCGGCGCCAGCGCGACGCCGGGCACACTGGACAGGCCGTCCGACAGTACGCGCGCGTTCTCGTGGTCATCAGCCAGCCGGTCAACCATGCTCTCCAGAGCGTACACGCCGGCGGCGGCGATGATCCCCGCCTGGCGCATACCACCGCCCAGCATCTTGCGGAACTGTCTCGCTCGGCGGATGAACTCCCCGCCGCCGCAGAGGACGGAGCCTACGGGACAGGCCAGCCCCTTGCACAGGCTGAAGGCGACGGAGTCCGCGTACTGCGCCAGCTGAGACGCAGGCACTCCCAGGGCCAGCGCGGCGTTGAGCAAGCGCGCCCCGTCCAGGTGCACCGGTAGGTCGTGCTCGTCGGCCAGGGCACGCACGGCGGCGAGGTCATCCTCGCTCAAGACGGTGCCGCCGCAACGGTTATGGGTGTTCTCCACGCAGATGAGGCTTGTGACGGGGAAGTGGACGTCACGGCTACGGATAGTGTGCCGCGCCTGGGCCAAGTCCAGCCGCCCCTGCTCGTCGTTGGGGACGGTGCGCAGGCCCAGGCCGCCTAAGGCGAAGGCTCCTCCTACTTCGTAGTGCACGATATGCGACTCGTCCCCCAGGATCACCTCGCTACCGCGCTGGCAATGGGAGAGCATCGCTGTCAGGTTGCTCTGCGTGCCGCTGGTGGTAAAGAGGGCCGCTTCCTTCCCCATCACCTCCGCTGCCATCTCCTCCAGACGGTTGACAGTGGGGTCGTCGCGGAACACGTCGTCCCCCAGCTTCGCCTCCGCGATCGCTTTCCGCATCTCCGGCGGCGGCAGGGTTACGGTATCACTCCTGAGGTCGATGGTCTTCATAGCTCAACAAAAAGGGCGCTGGCCTGACGCGGCGGCCCTGCCCCTCGTCTTCCGCCTCCGTCTAGCCTGAGCGTTCCCAGAGAGACTGGTACGTCTCGCCCCCGCGAATGGCGGCCATCACCTCCGCCTTCTCCTCCTGCGCCAGCTCATCGAACACGGACTTGCAAGCCTCAAGCATCTGCTCACCGCCAAGGCTCACCATCCGACCTTCGATCTTGTCCCACAGGCCGGAGGCGCGGAACGTCTCCATCTGACGGGGCCACATGAAGGACATGATCTTGTCGGGCAGGGGCAGCCGTGGCCGCAGCTTCTTCAACGATTTGAACCGTTCCTCCACGGAGTTCGCCTTGGGGACGACGGCGACCATGGGGCCTTCGCTCTCGCTCGTGCGGGCGTCGACGAGCAGGCGCTTGTCGAGGATTGCGAAGCGCACAACCAGCACTTCGGCGGCGTCGATAACGCGGGCTACTTCCTCCAAGTCAAGTCCGTAATCGTCCATGCAGACCAATTCTACCGAGCGCCGTCAGCGAGGGTCAAACGGCGCTGCGTGCCCGCGCGCTTCCGCAACGCCTCCAGCTTCTCGCGCGCGGCCCCAGAGTCGATGGCTGCGCGCGCCTTGGTGATACCCTCGCCGATATCGGCCGCGCGCTCCGCCAGGTAGATGCGGAGACCGGCGTTCAGGCAGACGAGATCGCGGTGAGGGCCGGGCGCGCCTTCCAGTACCCTGACACAGACATCCGCGTTGTAGGCGGCGTCACCACCAGCCATCTCTTCCTTAGAGGCCGGCGCGAGGTTGTACTCCTGCGGGTTCAGGCGGTACTCCCGCATCTCGCCGCCCGACCACTCGAAGACGCGACATGGGCGCGAAGTCGGAGCGTCCTCGTTCCCTTCGATCCCCTGGACCAGCATTATGCGGCGGAAGCCCATCTCCTTCACCGCCTCCAGCATCTTCTCCATGTAGGGCAGGTGAGTCAGGCCGATGAGGCTATAGGAGGCCCCCGCCAGGTTGTACAGCTTCTCGATGGTGTGAATGTTGCTGCGCAGGGCGATCTCCTCTCGCACCTCCTTGAGGGCGTAGAGGTTAGGCACGAATCGGGCGGAGCGCATGTAGCCGAAGCCGTCCTCCTCGATGCTGCGCCGCACCTCCTCCGGCCCGGCGTCCACGTCCACGCCCAGCGCCCCCAGCACGTCGCCCACGGGGATGCCGTGTTTAGGACCCATCCCCTTCTCGCCGTGCATCACCACAGGGACGCCGCCCGCGCAAGCGACGATAGACGCCGCCGGGCTCACCACCAGACTGTGCTTGCGGCCGTCGTAAGGGCTGCCGATGTCCAGCAGGCCGTCCACCCCGGGCGCGATCTGGTGGGCGTGCGCGCGGATAGCATCGGCGAATCCCAGCAACTCCTCCGCGGACTCCCCCTTGAACCGCTCGATGAGGAGGAAGCCACCTATCTGCGCCGGCGTCACCTCCTGGCGCAGGATCATCTCCATCGCCTCCCGCGCCTCCTCGCGCGTCAGATCGCGGCAGGCCTTCGGCCCCTGACCGACCTCGCGAATGTAGAAGCGCATCCGCTCGTAGGGCGTATCGTCGGCGGGGTGATCCTTACCGTAGCCGCTCATGTCAGTCTACGAAGCGCGCATCGCTTCGGGATCAAGCTCTACTCTCTCACACCACTCACGGTACACGAAGGGTGATATCTCAGAGGGCTTGATCTCGCTGCGACCGCCCCAGAACAAGTTAGTGTAGCTAACCGGGATCCCGACGGATTCCAGATGCGCATCGATAGCGGCCTTGTGCTCCAGGAGCCGCTCTTTATCCGTGCCGTGTGCCACGGCCATTAAGTTCACGTTCGGGAACCCCTCCCCAGCTTCACGCCAGTAGCAATGCGTCAGTATGTGGTGCCGGCCCACCTCCCGGCCCGCTTCCACCTCCCGTCCAGGCGACACCGCCCAGTGGAACAGGACGTTGTAGCGGGTGACTCGCTGCCCGTCGGCGACAGGCTTCACGTGCTCGAGAAACGTGGAGAAGCGCCCGATCGCCTTGCGTTGGCTCAGCGACTCGGCTACCTCGTAGAACGTAGACAGCGACAGCCCCGCTTCCTGAGCGCGAGATTGCCAGATGTCGGGCACGATCTCTTCAGGCGAAAACTCACGTTTCATGGCGATCAGTGCCCGCCACTCGAGCTCGCTCAGCTCGATGACCTCGGTGTAGGTTACCTCAGCGAGAGAGTCAGACTTGCTGCCCGGCTCCATACCGCGGCGTCGCGTGTGACCGACCCCGAGGACAAATATCGCCTTCGCCGGCATCAGGCGATAGCTCTCCGCCCCGACCTGCGCCGCCAGGTAGTCAGCATGCTTCTCCATCGAATACCCTTGAGGCACCTTAAGCGTCGTCCAGAGCTTGTAATTCGAACCCGGCGTGACGGCATCCGTGGTGCGGATCACAACGTGCCCGCTGAACGGGTCCCGCTGGAACATGAAGTCGAATGCGGCCTGCAGCCTGTCCGAAGGTACCTGCCAGGCGATCAAAGCGCCCTGGGCCAGGTTCGTCGGAAGCAGGGTCTGGCGAACCCTGCGGACGGTGCCCGCCCGTAGCAGGGCTCTAATTCGTTTGACTACCACGTCCAGGTCGATGCCCGACCGCTGTGAGATCTCGCCGAGCGGATCCCGCTGGAACCCCTCCAGTTTGTCCTCGGAGACGGCGAGGATGGCGACGTTTACCGGGTCGTCAAGAGACACCGGGATCGCCGATGCGGTCGTCACGAGTAGCGCTCCTCCTTCCAGGGGTCGCCTCGGATGTGGTAGCCGTACGATTCCCAGAAGCCCGGCTCTTCTCTCTCGATGAAGTCCAGCCGACGCACCCACTTAGCACTCTTCCAGAAGTAGAGGTGGGGCGCCACAAGGCGTAGCGGCCAGCCGTGGGATGGCGTCAGCTCCTCGCCAGCATGCTTATATGCAAGGAGGACGTTCTCCTGCCTAAGATCGGACAGGGTGATGTTGGTGGTGTAGCCACCGTAGCAGTGCAACATCACCTGCTTCGCGGAAGGCAGCGGTTGGAAGTGGTTGAGCATCTCCTGGAAGAGGACACCCTCAAACTGGTTGTCCATGCGACTCCAGGAGGTGACGCAGTGTATGTCGCAGGTCGCGATGGCGCTGGGCAGCGCCTGGAGCTGCTCCCAGCTGAACTCAACCTCCCGTTCGACCGCACCGGAGATGCGCAGCCGCCATGTGGACAAGTCTATCTGCGGCGTGCCTCCGTGGGTGAGGACGGGCCAGTCCTCCACCACCTTTTGGCCCGGCGGCAGACGCTCGCCATATTCCTCTCGGTCTTGGGAGCGACGAGACAACAGGTCGAATGCCAACTGCGGATGCCTTTCTAAACCCTGGCCGTCAGATTGAGGATAGCAACCGCCCATAGCTGGCGTCAAACCTGTGCGTACCTGCACCCTATCTCGGTCGATGAAATCCACCGTGCTATCATCGAAGCGATGCGCACTGCCGAAGCGATGAACACATCCACCGCCACCTCTACCGCCACCTGGTTGCCGCGCGCCCTCTTCCTCGGCGCCGCCGTCATCGTCCTAGCGCTGGACCAAGCCACCAAGGGGCTAGTGCGTACGTTTATGGACCGCGGCGAGACCTGGCCGGACGGATGGCCCATCCGGTTACATCATGTCACTAACACCGGCGCCGCCTTCGGCATACTGAAGGATCAGACCGGCTTCCTCATCGTCACCACCGTCATCGGCCTGGCCGCGATCTATCTGTACTACCGCTACCCGCCCTTCGATCACCTGGTAGCGCCCATCGCCATCGGGATGATGCTGGGCGGCGCTATGGGTAATCTGGTGGATCGCGTTCGCCTGGGGAGAGTCACCGACTTCATAGACTTTCCGTTCTGGCCTTCCTTTAACGTGGCAGACTCCTCCATTACCATCGGCATCGCTGTCCTGCTGCTGGGGTACGTGCTGTTCGCCGAGCGCCCGCCGCCTAAAGCCGAACGTGAAGACGCTGGAGCTGACGGCTGATAGGCCGGGCGAGAGGCTGGATGTCCTTCTCGCCCGCCTCGCTGTAGAACTCTCCCGCAGCCAGGCCCGCCGCCTCATCGAGGATGGCCTGGTCACGGTGGACGGACGGCAGGAGCGACCGTCCCATCGCCTCGCCGCCGGCGCCCGTGTCGTGGCCACCGTGCCGCCCGTTGAGGAAGCGAGGCCGGCGGCAGAGCGCATACCACTTACGATCATCTATCAGGACGATGACATCATCGTCGTCGATAAGCCGGCCGGGCTTACCGTTCACCCCGCGCCGGGGCACCCCAGCGGGACGCTGGTCAACGCGCTCCTGGCTCTGACGCCTGAACTGGCGTCTTTGCGCGACACCATACGGCCGGGGATCGTCCATCGTCTGGACAAGGACACATCTGGACTGCTAGTCGTCGCCAAGAACGAGCGCGCACGCTCCGACCTGACGCGTCAGCTCAAGGAACATGCGGTGCGCAAGACCTACCTGGCGCTGGTAAGCGGCGTCCCGCAGCCTGCCCAGGGCACTATCGAGGCGCCCATCGGCCGGCACCCCAGGAACCGGAAGAAGATGGCGGTGGTCGCCGGCGGCCGCGAGGCGGAGACGAAGTACCGAGTGCGCGAAGCGTTGGACGGTTTCGTCCTGCTGGAGGTGGAGCCCATCACGGGCCGCACCCACCAGATCCGCGTCCACCTGGCCGCCATCGGCCATCCGGTGGTCGGCGACACAGTCTACGGAAAGCGCTCGGAGCTCATCGACAGGCAGTTCCTCCACGCCTGGCGGCTGGCGTTCGACCTGCCGTCCAGCGGCCGCCAAGTGGAGTTCGAGTCGCCCCTGCCGACGGAGCTGCGTGAGGCGCTCGCGAGACTTCGCCTCTAGCGCTACTTCTTGCCCGCGCCGATTGGCGTCACGCCGGTGGCGTAGATATAGATCCGATCCCAGTGCGAGGAAGTCGAAAAGTTCTCTCCAGGGCGAAACCGTGCCAGCAGCGGCTTCTTTCCGTCCGCCTCCAGCTCACGTACATAGCGGGCAAGAACCGCCCCATACCCCTTCAGCGGCAGCGTCTTGTAGTACCAGTGCTCCTCGCCGTTAAGCAGTAGCTTGATCGCCGGCTCCGTACGGCTGAACTCTATGTACGGCAGCTCCATGCCGCTGGTGTACAGCGTCTCTACGCGCTCCGGGTTGACCTCGATCACCCCTTCCATGCCGAGGTTCAAGGTAGCGGCTCCGCGGCGTTGGTTCAAGAGGCATGCTCGTAGCGCTGTGACCCTGCCGCGTATTCTTGCTAGAATGAGCCCCGCCATGGCCGTCCGCGTCCGCTATGCCCCCTCCCCCACCGGCGTGCCCCACGTGGGCAACATCCGCACCGCCCTCTTCAACTGGCTGTTAGCCCGACACGAGGGTGGCGCCTTCATCGTTCGCCTGGAGGACACCGACCGCACCCGCTACGTCGAGGGCTCGGAGCGGGCGATCTTCGACTCGCTCGCCTGGCTGGGCCTGGACTACGACGAGGGGCCGGACCCCGCCGACCCCAGCCGCGACATCGGCGATCACGGGCCGTACATGCAGTCCCGCCGAGTGGAGACGTACAGCCGCTACGCCGACCAGATCATCGAGGCCGGCCACGCCTACCGCTGCTACTGCACGCCGGAGCGTCTGGCTGAGGTGCGCAAGGACATGCAGCGCCGCAAGCTCCCACCCAAGTACGACCGTAACTGTCGTGACCTCCCGGGAACCGAGCGCGAAAAGCTGGCATCCCAGGCGCTGCCTTGCGTCGTCCGCTTCAAGACACCCCTCACCGGCCAGACCGCCTTCAACGATCTCGTCCGGGGCGACATCGTGTTCGAAAACGATACCCTGGACGACTTCGTGCTACTGAAGTCGGACGGGTTCCCCGTGTACCACCTCGCCAACATCGTGGACGACAAGCTGATGGAGATCACACACGTCCTTCGCGGCGATGAGTGGCTCTCCAGCACGCCCCGGCACGTCCTCCTCTACCAGGCCTTCGGCTGGGAGCCGCCCATCTTCGCACACCTGTCCATGATCCTGGGCCCCGACAAGGCCAAGCTCTCCAAACGCCACGGCGACACCTCCGTTCTGGCCTTCCGCGACCGCGGCTTCCTACCCGAGGCGCTGTTCAACTTCCTCGGCCTTCTCGGCTGGTCTCTCGACGACCACACGGAGATCATCGACCGCGAGGCGTTCGTCCGTCACTTCAGCCTGGACCGCGTGCTGGCCAACCCTGCGGTGTTCAACTTCGATAAACTGGCCTGGATGAACGGCGTCTACATCCGTCAACTGCCCGAACAAGAGCTGGCGGAGCGCGCGGCGCCCTTCTTGGAGGAGACCCTGGGCCGGACGATAGATCGTAACCTGCTACAACCTGTCATCCCTCTTATCCGTGAGCGCGTCAAACTGCTGACCGAGACCGTGGAGATGGCTGACTTCTTCTTCCGTGAAGGAGAGCTTGAATACGATACGAAGACCCTGCTGGGCAAGAAGCTTGCCGACACGCCAGCGGTGGCCGCGACGGCTATACGGACAGTAGTACAGCGTATCAGCGGTCTCGAACACTGGCAGCACGAGGCGCTGGAGGGTGCCATCCGTCCTCAGGCCGAGGAATTAGGGATGAAAACCGGCGAGCTGTTCGGCCTCATCCGAGTAGCGGTGACCGGCAGGACAGCGGCGCCGCCGCTGTTCGAAACGATGGCCGTCCTGGGCCGCGAACGCAGCCTGGAGCGGCTGGAGTCAGCGCTGCGGCGGCTTCAAGCGCAGTCACCGACGTAAAGTAGCGATACCGAGCGCTTTCTCGGTATAACGAGCGCTCGCTATATAATGCTTTCTTTTCCTCTCAAACCTCTTGACTGCCGCCGCCCATGCCCTACAATACTCATGATTTCAATTACATGATATGGATGAAATGATTTCGAGAACAGGCAAACAGCTTCCAGCCTCGGCCGGCCTATATCATCCGGTGTTCATCTCGCTCCCGTTCGTTTTGGCCTGCCTGCCGGCCGCGGCTGGTTCCAACTTCGGCGTCTTGAAAAAGGGATTGCCGCACCCCAACGGGGCTCACCCTTGCCCCCGAGACGTGAGAGGCCGCCGTGGCTGATCCCACGGCGACCTCAATATCTGGCGCCCGGGCCGCCATCGCCCAAAGGGAGGAAGTTAGCTGACGGCCTGGGCGACCCCTTTCTCGTTCGTTAGCGCGCTCTGGCGCCTCCGGCTGAGCGTGCCTCTTCCTGGCCTACAGTGACATCTGCTCCGTTGATGAGACGGCCGGTCTGCATCAGGAGCAGCGACTGGAGAGCACCCTCCACGTCGAAGTCGTCCTTCCACAGCAATCTACCCAGGCGCAATCCGTCGAAGATCGCCATGGTAAGATCGGCCAGTCCTCTGGGGTCAACCTGCTCCGCGTATACCCCCTCAGATTTCGCTTTCCGGATTAGAGATTCCAGCCACTGGCGCCGCATGGACCGGCTTCCCCGCGTGATCTCGGCCAGCTTCTCATTTCGCAACGTTTCGGCCCAGATCTCCACGTTCAGCCGCGTTATATTATCAAGCTCGGGGTTACGTGCCCACTCGAAGAAGAGCGAAGTCAGGGCCTGAACGGCGGAGCGCATATCCCCGGACGCTTCGGCCGTTGACGTCAGGTCAGCAACCGTGGCCCGCGTCGTATCCTCGATAACGGCGCTTATGATCTCTTCCTTGCTTCCGAAGTAATGATAGAGGCCGCCGGGCGTGATCGCCGCCTCGTGGCAGATCTCATCTGTGGTGGTCTGGTGGAAGCCGTTGCGCAGGAAACAAGCGCGGGCAGCTACGACTATCTCCCGCCTTCGGTTCTCGATCTCCTCCGGCTTCAGCTTCGGCATAATGGCTCCCGCGCGCCATAGCGAGCGCTCGCTATACTATACGCAGCCGCCTACCGTTTGTCAATACGATGTGGCCTGCTGCCGAGTGCCGGTCAGCCGACGAACAGGGTTGAGCTTAGTCCTCCGAGGCCACCGGCGTCCGGTTTAGTATGTTGACGTATACAGCCTGCAAGGAACCCTCGTCGTCACGGCTTCCCCAGATGAACACCCGGCTTCCCACCTGCGGCTTCCCAAGCACGACCGTCTCATCGGGTATTTCAACACGGAGAAGGCCGATCTGCCAGGCGCCGCTCTCTTCGATCCGCCTGATGGTACCGCGAATGAGCGCCAGCCCGCTGCGACCGGGGGTGAAGGTGGTGACGAGCTTCTCCAGAACGAGATTCTCGTCTACCAGGCGTCCTTCAAGGATGACAAGGCTACCGACTTCCGGGGTTTCCGCCTCGGCAGGGGCGACTACGTCTAGCCCGCTGACAGTCCAGCTCTCATCGTCCCCCGCTTCCAGCACCCCTTCAATCCGGATGATGTCCTCGCCCGCGTCGTCCGCATCCGCGATGATCACTACCCTCTTGGCGATCACGTCCCCGTCCTCGACTACCGCCTCCACGCGGGCGCGGGCGCCTTCGGCCAGCACCCCGCCTCGGGCGTCGATCTCGGTGCTAGGTGTGACGGTGAACTGCTGGCCGCCTACCACCCAATCGTTGCTGACTTCATCAGTGCTGACCTCGCCCCCAATGATTCCCTCGTAGGCCAGAAGAGCGGATGCCGCCTCATCCGTATCACCTGCGGATCCCTCCACGCTGGAAGCGACGGCCTGCCCGTCGATGTCATCAACTCTTATCTCCACCTGCTGGCCCCGCTGCAGCCGGAGCTTGAGCAGAGTCCTCGCGGTGATGGCGATCCGCTGGCCAGCGATAACCACTTCGCCATCGCCGACGTCCTCCAGGGTGCCGGAGACTATGTACTGCTGATCGGGCAGTCCATCGCTAACAGCCGTAACCTCAAGCGCGAGTAGCCGTCCATCGCTTCCCCTGGCGGCGACAACTCTGACCAACTGACCCGGCTCAAGCTCGTTGTCCCCTCGCGTGCGAAGATCAATCCTGACCTCGACGCCGCCCAACAGCCACACACCCTCTGCCGCCAGTTCGGCCGATCCGCTGATGTGGATGACCCCAGCGGCGAGATCGTCGGGCCTAACGGAGCCCGGCGTGCCGCTGATCCGCAGTTGGACGTTGTGAAGAGTGGCTACGACCTCGGCGTAGTCGTCCCGTGCGGACTCCGCGAGGTCTCCCCACAACACTAGTAACAGATCCTCCTGCTCAGCCGACTGTTCGCGTGCGCGTGCCAGCAAGGCCAGCTCATCCGGGTGGTCCTCCAGGATGCGCACGGCCCGTGCGCTGCGCTCTCGGAGGGCGCTGAGGACGTTTCCCGAAATCGGCTTCCCGGCGCGCAGCATCGCCATGATCTCGTCCGTGCGCTCGTTGGACTGGTTGAGCAGCAGCTCCGCCTTCTGACTATCGTCGAAGGTGAACCACACCCGCGCATCCTCCGTGAACAGCTTGACGCGATAGAGAGGACTATCGGGAAGGGCGTCCTGCGATGCGTAGGCGGTGCCGCCCGCAACACCCAGGACGGCCAGCACCAGGACGGCCGCGATCGTCAGCGGACGCAGCCAAGCGAATGAAAGTGGCGGCCTCCGCCCGAGGCGCATATCCTCCGCCTGTGAGCGGAAGCGCTGCCAGGCTGCCTCCTGAACAGCGGCCCGAGGCTGGTGCCGTGGCGTCTTGGTCAGCCGCTGGGCCAGCGGCAGGTGCGTCCGCAACTCCTCCGCATACTGCGGATAGCGAGCCAGGCACTCCTCCAGGCTCTCGCCCACGCTCATGATGGCCAAGCATTCGTCCAGGGCAGCGGCGAATCCCCGATCCATCAGCGAGTCTCCCCCGACATGACGCGTCGAAGCGATTTGAGCGCCCGGTGCTGTAGCGACTTGATAGCGCCCTCACTGCGGCCAAGGACGCGGGCCACAGAAGCGTTGTCGAACCCTTCGATGAACTTGAGGACGATCACCTGCCTCTGCTCGTCCGTGAGGTACCTCAGGGCGAGTTGGAGTTGCCCCCGATCGAGAGCCCGCTCGGCCAGGGTCTGAGGCCCGATCTGCATGGCGGCCAGAGGTTCAGTTAGGCTGACCTCGCCGTGCCGCTTACGGCGGCGGTGCAGATCGATCAGCCTGTTGCGGGCGATTCGGAACACCCAGGCGGAGAACGGTGTGCCCTTGAACTGGTACTTCTTAATGGACTCCAGCACCTTGAGCATAACATCGGAGGCCAGATCCTCCGCCGCATGGATATCGCCCAACTGCAGGAATGCGTAGTTATAAATCTTTGGGTAGTAGGTGGAGTAGAGGGAAGCTAGAGCGACTTCGTCCAGCGCTTGAGCACGTTGCACCAGCTCCCACTCTTGCAAGTGGTCGCTGGGGGTGCTGGCGGCTTTTGTGCCGGCCGGCAGGTCCCGGGGTTTATCCATTAGTCCTGACAAAGCCTGAATGTACATGACCGCACGACCACTAACAGAACGTGCGACGAACGGCTGTAGATACGGGCCGAATTCACGAGGTTTTACTCTTCTTCTGCCAGGCCCAACAGAGCCCGGCGCGCTCGGTCGTAGCGTTCCTTCATAAGCGCCTCCCGGTAGAGCAGCGCTTTGAGCCTCGGCGGTTCCAGCCGCTCCCCGTCCAGAAGCACGCGGTGGAGAGACTGAAGCTGGGTCTGCCAGGCCGAATAGGCGTCCTGGTAGCTCTGCTTAAGCTCTTGCATGGCGTTGGTGAAAACGAATCTGCCATAGTAATGGTTACCCGCTTACAAGGAAAGAGCCGGCTTCGTGGAGCGATAGCGCTAAGATGGGCAAACCGGCCTACTATCCGATGCCGGGGGCCTACAGCCAGCGAGAACGGATGTCACCGTCAATGACGATATCCACCAGGCGGGGCTCATCGGCCGCCTGCGCCTCCCGCACGGCTTCACCGATCTGATCCGGGTGTTCGATACGTACGCCCTTGACGCCGAACGAGGCGGCGATATGCGAGAAGTCCAGTGGCGGGTCCGCGAGATCCATAGCGACGAACTTGCGGCCGGCGGCGCCTTCCCCCAGGTACTCCAGCATGTTGAGCTTCAAGATGCGGTAGGAAGCGTTGTTGGCGATCACCCAGGTAACCGGTACCTTGTGGTGTGCTGCCGACCAAAGCGCCTGGATCGTGTACAGAGCGGCGCCGTCACCGATGACTGAGAGCACGGGACGATCCGGTCGCGCCAGCTTTATGCCTATCGGATTGGGCATGCCGGGGCCCAGACCGCCGCCGGTGGCGCGATAGTGCGTCCCCGGCTCCGACATCCGCATGTGGCGCATGAGATGGCCGCCGGCGGTGATCGACTCGTCGAACAGGACCGTGCCTGGGGCGATGGCGTCGGCAAGCTCCTTGGCCATGCGCGCCGGGGCTATCGGCACGCTATCCCACTTCGCCTGGGCGGAAGCGTCCATCGCCTGCGCGAATTGCTGGGCCATCGCCTGCGTAGCCTGGGCGCGACGCTGGGCTGCCTCCTGGTGGGTGGGTGGCAGGTGCTTCTGAAGGGCGGCCAGGAGATCCGTCAGGGCCATCTTCGGGTCCGCCATTATGCCATGCTGAACGGGCCAGCTCTTCGATATCTCCCACGGATCAAGGTCGATGTGAATAGTCGTGGCCTGTGGAGGGAAGGGCGGCTCGTTCAAGGGGAACAGGAGCGTGAGGAGCGGCGTGCCCACAGCCAGGATAACATCTGCCGCCGAAAGCTGGCCTTTCAGCGCGGGCTCCGAGATGACGTTCAACAGTCCGGCGTACAGCGGGTGATCCTCCGGGAACGGTAGCTCGGCGGAGAAGGAAGCGTGCACGCGAGCTCCCAGCGCCTCCGCAAGCTGCACGAGCTCCGGCACGGCGCCCGACGTGGCGACGCCGGCGCCGCAGATGATGACCGGCGATTGCGCACCCGCCAGCACCTCGGCCGCTCGCTCCACCGCCTCCGGATCGGGCCGGACGCGGGTGTTGGTGTAGGCGGTGGCGGTGATCTCAACCTCCGCCTCCTCGTCCATAACGTTGGTCGGGATCGAGAGGAAGACGGGCCCCGCTGGCGGCTCCATCGCTACCTTGAAGGCGCGGCGCAACATTATCGGGATCTCGGCGGCATCCTCTGCCTGTGTCGCCCACTTCGTCACCGGCTCCGCCATCCGCACCAGGTCACCGGCCAGGATCGGCTCCTGGGAGCCGCCGCGCTGGGGGTGTTGGCCCGCGTAGACCACCATCGGCGTGCGGGTGCGGTAGGAGTTGTACAGCATCCCCATGGCGTTACCCAGGCCGGGGTTGATGTGAAGCTGGAGAAAGGACGGCCGCCCGCTGGCTCGCGCGTAGCCGTCCGCGATCCCCACGGCAACGGACTCGTGCAGGGCGAGGATATACTTAATCTGAGGATAGTCCTGCAGGGCGTCCTGGAACGCCTCTTCAGTCGTGCCCGGGTTGCCGAAGACGTGCGTCACGCCGTCGGCGACGAGCTGGTCAAGAAAGGCGTATCGGCCGGTGAGCTTGGGCATGGCGGGGCGCTCCTTTCGGGAGGAAGGATACCACAGGCCGCGCCAGGCGCACGTGGCGGCGTTGACAGCCGCCCGGCGGCGTGATAGTGGTGAGCCGCGTCACCCCCTGCAGTTGTGGAGGACTCGAATGCGTGAGAACGCCGTCAAGAGGTTATGGCAGGAAGATAAGCCGGCGCTGGGCGGCTGGCTCTCGATCGCCAACACGTTTTCGACCGAGGTCATGGCCGCCCAGGACCTGGACTGGCTGTGCCTGGACATGCAGCACGGCGTCATCGGCTACGACACTGCCGTGCCGATGCTCCAGACGATCTCCGCCACGGGCGTCACGCCAATCGTTCGGGTCCCCTGGTGCGAGCCGGCCATGATCATGAAGATGCTGGACGCCGGCGCCTACGGCATCATCGTGCCGTTGGTGAACGACCGCGCGCAAGCGGAGGCCGCCGCGGCGGCTTGCCGCTACCCACCGCGGGGCATACGTAGCCACGGGCCCACGCGCGCCGCCTACTACGCCGGGTTCGACTACCTCGCCCACGCCAACGACGAGGTCCTCTGCATCCCTCAGATCGAGACTGTTGAGGCGCTGGATAACCTGGATGACATCCTCAGCGTGCCCGGCATCGACGCCGCCTACATCGGGCCGATGGACCTGACGATCTCTATGGGCATCACGCCCGAGCAGGACGGCGAGGCGGAGGAGTACGTACAGGCCCGCAAACGCATCGTGGAGAGCTGCCGCAAGTACGGCGTCGTCCCCGGCGTCCACTCCAACCCCGGCGTCGCGGCGAAGCGCCTCAAGGAGGGGTTCCGGCTCATCCGAATCACCGGCGATCACAGCGCTATGGCGCGGGCCGTGCGAGAGGACATCCGTGCCGTGCGTGAACCTCAGGGATAGCCACCCCGGACGCAGCAAGGCGAGGCGCTTACGGCCTCGCCTTGCACGTTCGCAGTGTGGTGGCGCATACGGGATTCGAACCCGTGATCTCCGCCTTGAGAGGGCGGTGTCCTGGGCCACTAGACGAATGCGCCGCGTTTGGCTGCGGGACTAGGATTCGAACCTAGACTAACTGATCCAGAATCAGCCGTGCTACCATTACACAATCCCGCAGCGTCACGCCGATTGTATCAGACGGCGAAAAGCACCCGCAAACTTCGCTGCCGCGATAGTGCGCTTGCACGGGGCGGCTGCCAAATGGGGATTGCAGCCGGCGATGTGCTACAATCCCCTAAGCCATTCGAAGTAGGGTCACCATCAAGTCTCTCGTAGCCGTCGTCTCGTTCGCCGCTGTCCCTCTCCTCGCTTCCGCCTGGGGCAACGGAGAACGCCAGACACCCCGCTGCCTCCGGAGCTAGGCCCCGGGGGGGGCAATTCCTAAGGGAGAAAGAGGAAGTAAAGAAAGATGGTACATCAGGTGCGAAATCCTTGGACCGCTCAAGGAAGGAATCTAGCGATTCAGAAAGCGGTTGCAGAAATCTACGGCCGTTACTTCCAAAAAGGTCCACGTTGGATCGCCAAACACCTGCCTCAGAGAACGGAAATGATGGACTGGTCTGGCAGGGTCAGTTCAGAAACCGCCGAAATTCTGCTTGGGGATTTCGGAGTCGAGTCCTTCATCGAAGATTACGCACAGATGGCAACACTAGCCTCGGGTGACAGTCATGCTACTAGGCAGATTTACACTCAGTGGGTTTTTGACGAGACTCGTCACAGCAAGGCCCTGTGGTACTGTCTAGTAGATTCTGGGCTCCGGACTCAGGCAGAGATGGACGAATATCTATACCAGTGTGGTCAGGATATCTGGACCTTCGAAAAGCAAACTGGCCACGAAGTAACTCCGGAAAGAGGAGCTGCCTACGCGATTGCGCAAGAGCGGCAGACCAAGAGAAACTACCGGGAGATGCAGAAAAGAATCTGGGTAGAGTATGGCCAACCCACGAACGCTGATGGTAGACCAACCTATCCTGCTATAGCGGGTGTGTGCGGAATCCTGGCTGCTGACGAGGGTTTTCATGAAGGTGTGTTCCGCGAGATCACCCGAGCTTATCTGAAGTACTGGCCTGACAAAGCGCTTCAGGCAATGTGGGACGTATACGAGCGTTACCGAATGCCACTAGTGAAACTTCCAAACGCTGAAGCTTTCCTGGAAGCAGTGCTTTCAACCGGTATCGACTCTGGCCGTCAGGTTGTAGCAGAGATCCTGCAGCCAACCTACGAGGCCTCGGGATTGAAAAGTAGGGCTGCCGTCAGAAAAGCCGCTAAGAACAGCTGGGATTTGCCGGAAGGCGCAGTTATTCAAGTCGGAGACAAGCCCTTCGAAGAATGGTCCGAAGGAGCAATACCCCATTCGATGAATTCTGACGGGACCTTTACGCGTCTCGTCCCAACAGCGTCTAAGACTTAACACGGAAAAGCAGAGAATCACAAAACACAAAGCCCGCCTCATGAATGAACCTGCGGTTCGAGGTGGGCCCTCCTAGGACGGGAAACCCGATCAGCCTGCTCCACATAGGCTATAGGAGTCACCTCAGACACGACGGCTATTTCAATAGGGCCCCCTCCCAGAACACGGTGCGGTTTCCAAAAGGGCTATGCCGTGCCGCGAGTGTGCGTCTGGATTGGGCGGTTGGCAACGGGCGGCCAGCCCCACCGTTTGTCACTCGCGCTCCCCATCCCGTAGAATGCCATCGGGCTCGCCGCACGCGTCCCGAACGATGCCCCCATAGTCTAGCGGCCAAGGACGCCACCCTTTCAAGGTGGAGATCGCGGGTTCGAATCCCGCTGGGGGCACCACAAGCCTTTCGCCTGCCGACCAGCGCAAGGAGACCTCATGAGCGAATACCAGGACATCCTCTTCCAGAAGCACGGCCGCGTTCGCGGCGCCGCCTGGATCACCATCAACCGCCCTGACGTCATGAACGCCTTCACCGGCCAGACCCTGACCGAGATGCGTCAAGCCGTCGAGGACGCCTGCGCCGACCCCAAAGTCGGCGTCATCGTCATTACCGGCGCCGGCGACCGAGCCTTCTGCGCCGGCGGCGACGTCCGCTGGCTCCAGGAGGTGCAGCGGGAGGGGGCCAGCGCACCCGCGCCCATGGACCCGCACGCCGGCATCGAGGACTGCATGAAGCCGGTCATCGCCCGCGTCAACGGCTACGCCATCGGCGGCGGCAACCACCTCGCCTACTTCAGCGACTTCACCATCGCCTCGGAGAACGCCACCTTCGCCCAGGTGGGGCCGCGCATCGGCAGCCCCGCCGCCGGCTACTTCGTCGCTTACCTGACGCACGTCGTCGGCGCTAAAAAGGCGAAGGAGATATGGATGCTCTGCCGACGCTACTCCGCCCGGGAGGCGCTGGAGATGGGGCTGGTCAACGCCGTCGTGCCTCCGGACAAGCTGGACGAAGAGGTCGACCGCTGGTGCACTGAGCTGCTACAGAAGAGCCCCGGCTGCCTCAAGATCCTCAAGGCCTCCTTCCGCACCCTATACCAGCCTCTACGAGACGCCTCGCGCCGCGACTGGGTGAAGGAACTGGCGCCCGATTTCTTCGCCAGCGGCGAGGCGGACGAGGGGAAGAACGCCTTCCTTGAGCGCCGAGAGCCGGATTTCTCCCGTTTTCCACGCTAGACGCTCTGCTGGATCCCCCGCCTGAGCTCAGGTTGAACCCAGCGGTACCTCTCTGATAGACTGAGCCGTCGGAGGTTTAGTGAAATATGGAACTAACTCGACCGACCCCCCGCAGAGGACTCTAACCGATGGGCCTTATCATCACCGCTTTGGTCGGCGCCGGCTGCGCGGCCCTCTTCTCGATCTATCTCACCCGAGGCATCCTCGCTGAAGACACAGGCACTGAAGCCATGCGGCAGATCGCCGCCGCGATTCAGGAGGGCGCGGCGGCGTTCCTCAGGCGCGAGTACTTGTTCCTGTCGGCGTTCGTAGTCCTGGTCGCCGCGGTCATCGCCGTGTTCGTTGACTTCGACGTGCTCGACAAGTTCGAGGAGCTCGGCATCGGTGACGAAGGCAACCTCACGGACCTCCCCCGCACGGCGATCGCTTATGTCATCGGGGCCATCGCCTCCGCGAGCGCCGGCTACATCGGCATGAACATAGCCGTGCGCGCCAACGTCCGGACGGCGGCGAAGGCCCGTGAGGGGTTGAACCCGGCGCTGCGTATCGCCTTCTCCTCCGGTGCGGTCATGGGCATCACGGTCACCGGCCTGAGCCTTCTATGCCTCACGACCCTATATCTGACCTTCCAAGACGTACGGCCGCTTGTCGGCTTCGCCTTCGGCGCCTCTTCCATCGCCCTGTTCGCTCGTGTCGGGGGCGGGATATTCACGAAGGCAGCTGATGTGGGCGCCGATCTCTCGGGCAAGATCGAGGCCGGCATTCCCGAGGACGACCCGCGAAACCCGGCCGTCATCGCTGACAACGTTGGCGACAACGTCGGCGATGTTGCCGGCATGGGCGCCGACCTGTTCGAGTCGTACACCGGCGCCATCGTCGCCACCATGACCCTGGCCACGGTAGCGATAGTCGGAGTCGGTGAGAACGCGGTCTTCGACCCCTCCGCCATTGTCGATTACGACTCCAACGCCTTTGTGCTGCCGCTCCTCATCATGGGTATCGGCATCTTCGCCTCCATCATCGGCACCTTCCTTGTCCGCACCGGCGAGGAGGCGTCGATAGGGCGATTGCTCTGGGCTCTGCGGACCGGCGTGTTCGGCGCCGGGGCGCTGGTCCTCCTCGGCACCGCGGTCGCCATCATTGCTCTGGATCTGGAGTTCGAGCTGTTCTGGGTAGTGCTGGTAGGCCTCGTCACCGGCCAGGTGATAGGCACGGCAAGCGAGTACTATACGGCGTACGAGTACCGTCCCACTCAGAACTTGGCCGCTCAGTCCGAGACCGGCGCGGCGACGATTATCATCGGCGGCCTCGGCCTCGGCATGCTTTCCACAGCGATCCCCCTCCTGGCGATCGTGGCCGCGATCGGGATCACCTTCGAGCTGGCGGGGCTCTACGGCATCGCTCTGGCGGCGGTCGGCATGCTCTCGCCGCTCGGCATCACCCTGGCGACCGACGCCTACGGCCCTGTCGCCGACAACGCAGGCGGCATCGCCGAGCAGACACACCTGCCGGCGGAAGTGCGTCAGCGAACGGATGCCCTGGATAGCCTTGGCAACACCACCGCGGCCACCGGCAAGGGCTTCGCCATAGGCTCCGCCGTCCTGACGGCGCTAGCCCTTATGGTCAGCTATTCGCAGGTCATGGGGATCGATACGTTTAACCTCCTCGAGGTCGAGGTGCTGATCGGGCTGCTCATCGGCGCTCTCATGCCGTTCGTGTTCGGCGCTCTTACCATGCTCGCGGTAGGCCGCGCCGCCAAGGAGATGGTGAACGAGGTGCGACGTCAGTTTCGCGAGCACCCCGGCATCATGGATGGCACGGAACAGCCCGACTACACCCGCGCCGTCTCTATCTCAACCGATGGCGCCCTGCGCGAGATGATCCTGCCGGGCGCGCTCGCCGTCGCCGTCCCCATTCTGGTAGGCGCCCTGATAAGCGCGGAGGCGCTGGGCGGGCTCCTGGTCGGCTCCATCGCGGCCGGGTCGCTTCTCGCCCTCATGATGGCTAACGCCGGCGGCGCCTGGGACAACGCGAAGAAGTACATCGAGGCCGGCGCGCTAGGCGGCAAGGGCTCGGACGCTCACAAGGCGGCCGTCGTCGGCGATACCGTCGGCGACCCGTTCAAGGACACCTCCGGCCCCTCCATGAACATCCTACTCAAGCTCATGGCGATCGTGGCGGTGGTGTTCGGGCCGCTATTCCTCTAGCAGCGAAAGCGGCCAACGGAAAGGGAAGGCCGGGGACGATCCCCGGCCTTCCAACATCGCGTTGCGGCCTATATGTTCATTTGTCCCCTAACTATTCTCCTCGAACTCTTCGTCTAACCGTCTAACTCTTTCTCTAAGTCGTCTAAGAGTTCGCAAGGCCGGAAGTGTCTGGTGTCGCTGAAGGTGTCTGCCCGCCCAGCGACTGTGACTTCGACGACACTGCGGAACTCCGTGGCCTCAGCGGGTGCGGTGAACGATGCGCTGTAAGTGAAGGTGCGCTCCTGATCCTTATTGATGACCTCCCCCGGCGCCAGAGTGGAGTAAACTGCCTGGGGGTCCGCCGAAGTCCAGCTGCCACCCCCTGGCTGCCAGAAAATGGTAATCCTCACCGTTTCCACCCCCACTGGTCCAGGGCTGCCGGTATTAGCGATGCGGATCTCTCCCTGCACCGTGCGGTTCGCGCCGATGAGATCCCCCTCCGCCACCAGCGTCGGCTCCGCCACCTGCGCCAGGGCAGTGATGTTGTGGTTACCGTCGACGGGCCGCGGGGTCCACGCTTCGTGGCCAAGCCCGGACCGGTCCTGCTGGCAAAGAAGACGGGGCAGCCGATGATCGGCTTCCACATCTCACCTGAGAAGTGCTACACCTTCCGGAAGAA
>CAJXNA010000003.1 GCA_913056415.1 uncultured Chloroflexota bacterium
CGACCGCGACGTCGGTAGGCTGATGCGCGCGCGGATGGGCCTGGCATCGGAGACCTCGTATTCTCGTATAGTATTTCTCGAATACAAGCGCACCCGAATACCCCCTTTTTTACCAAACAAATTACCCCTACCCATTCCAACCTCCGGCTTGCCCATTTTAGAAGATATGTGCTAATATAGCCCAAATGCCTAAGCGGGGACCAAAAACAGATCGCGGCAAGGCCGTCGTTCGCCTCAACGCCGTCCGCCACGCCGTCCTCTCCCAGACCCCCGTCATCCCCGAGTTTGAAACCGAAGAGGATTGGCAGGCCCATCGTACCCGCTTGTTTGATGACCTGGATCCACACGGCGCCCTCGAAGAAGCCCTCGTCGAGCGAATCACCCTGACCCTCTGGCAGCACCAGCGACTCGTCCGCTTCCAGCGCGCCGCCGTCATCCGCGGCACCATCTTCGGCGTTGAATCCCTCGCCATCGACGAATACTACGGTCGGCACCGGCGTGGCACACCGCCGGACGAGGAGGATGAGGAGAACGAGGAGGACCGCGCCTACCGCGACCAGCGCGTCGAGCGTCGCATCATCGAGTCCGTTATCCCTATGGACCACGACCTGAACAAGATCATGCGCTACGAAGCCCACTTGAACCGGCAGCTCTACCAGGCCATGCACGAACTCGAAGCCCTCCAGGCCCGCCGCAAAGGCGGGCACTCTCCTCTCGCTCGCCTCGATATCAGCGCCCCGCCGGTCGCCTGACCCCGCCGCTCCTCCCCTCTCTTTGTGGGAGAGGGCACGGGTGAGGGCCCGCGCTTTCTCCCCGCCGCCGCTTGCTGTTAGAATTGTACGCATCCCGGCTGGCAAACCGCCGGACCAGTGGTGACGTAAGGACTCAATGGAGTGAGAGCGACTATCGAGACGGTAGATCAGGCCGGAGTGCGCGACGCCGTACGCCGCATAATCGAGGCGATAGGTGAGGACCCCAGCAGGGAGGGGCTCCTCGATACGCCCCGCCGTATCGCCGAGATGTATGAGGAGCTGTTCACAGGCCTTCACCAGGACCCGCGAGAGGTGCTGTCTACCAGCTTCCAGGAGTCCCACCGGGAGATGGTCATCCTCAAGAACATCCCCTTCTACTCCCTGTGCGAGCATCACTTTCTGCCCTTTCACGGCCAGGCCCACGTGGGCTACGTACCGCAGGGGCGCATCGTTGGCGCCAGCAAGATCGCCCGCGTGGTCGATATTCTGGCCCGCCGTCCCCAGCTGCAGGAACGCCTCACCGGCCAGGTAGCGGATGCCATCACGGAGGCGCTATCGCCGGACGGCGTGGCCGTGGTGATTGAGGCGGAGCACCTGTGCATGACCATGCGGGGCGTGCAGAAGCCCGGCACCACCCTGATCACCTCCGCCATCAGGGGCGCTTTCCGCCGTCGCGCCGTCACTCGCTCTGAGTTCCTGGCTCTGGTGAGAGGGGCCTAGGGTGGGATACACCGTGGGATACAGCGTGATGAGGGAGGAGCTGGAGCCTGCCTTTAGCGAGGAATGGCGGGCGCTGCTGGCCCGCGCCAGCATGAACAAGCTGTTCGCATCCCCTACCTGGCTGCGCGTATGGTGGCAAGAGTTCGGCGCCGGGCGTGACCTCATCCTGCTCTCGGTGCGGAACGGCGGGGAGCTGGTAGGCGTGGCGCCGTTGATGCGCGATGGCGACCGTCTCAGTTTCGCCGGCGATACCGAGATATGCGACTATATGGACTTCATCGCCGCCGCGGGCGAAGAGGAGGCCGTGCTGTCAGCGGTGCTGCGCAGCCTGGGCGAGGAGCCCTGGCAGGAGCTCGTCCTGTGGGCCGTCCCTGACGGGTCTCCCACCCTGAAGGCGTTAAAGGCCGTGTCGCCCCGGTTCGACCTGAGGGTGGATATCGAAACCGAGGACGTCTGTCCACAGCTTGACCTGCCCTCCACCTGGAGCGAGTATCTGGCGGGCCTGGACAGGAAGGACCGGCACGAGCTGCGCCGCAAGCTGCGTAAGCTTGGGCAGGCTGGCGTAGTCGAACTGGAGACGGTCGAGGAGACGGCGGCCGTGGTGGCGGCGTTGGACGACTTCCTGCGCCTGTATCGCGACAGCCGCTCCGATAAGGCGGCGTTCATGACTGAGCAGATGGAGCGCTTCTTCCGCGCTATCGTCTCCGCCCTGGCCGCCGAGGGGAGGGTTGATCTCATCTTCCTCAACCTGGGCGGCGTGCGGGTGGCCGCCGTCCTCTGCTTCTGCGAGGGAGAAGAGTCGCTTCTCTACAACAGCGGCTACGACCCGAACTACGCCTACCTCTCGGTGGGGCTCCTCTCCAAAGCGCTCGCGCTACGGAAGGCTATCGAGGAGGGGAAGAGCCGGTTCGACTTCCTGCGCGGGCATGAGCCCTACAAGTACGACCTGGGCGCTAAGGACGTTCCGGTGTATCGATGTACGGTGCGCCGAAAGTGACGGGTGTATTATCATTGAGTGACGCATGTGTAATATAGCGGTTATCTCCGTCCACACCTCGCCCCTGGCCCGCCCTGGCACCCGCGATAGCGGTGGCATGAACGTCTACATGCGTGAGCTGAGTCGGCAGCTCTGCCGCCGCGCCCACACTATGGACATCTTCACCCGGCGCACTGATCCGGACACGCCCCAGGTGGTAGAGATCGATGGTCGAACGCGGATCATCCAGATCGAGGCGGGGCCATTGGAGGCGAAGAAGGTATCGCTGCAGCAATACCTGCCGGAGTTTCGCTGCGGCGTTATCCGCTTCCAGGAGGAGCAGGGGCGATCCTATGACCTTGTCCACAGCCACTACTGGCTCTCCGGCTGGGTAGGGCAGGCGCTCAAGGTTCGCTGGAACGTACCTCACGTCATCATGTTCCACACCCTGGGCGAAGTGAAGAACCGTGCCCACGTCAGCGAGCACGAGCCCGATTATCGTATCGCCGGGGAGCGGCTGGTCGCTCAGGGCGCCGACCGTATCATCTGCGCCAGCGAGGGGGAACGACGGGCGCTGATCGATCTCTACGGTGTGTCTCCAGAGCGAGCGGTGCAGGTACCCTGCGGCGTGGACACGGACCATTTCCGCCCCATGCCACGCGATGGCGCCCGTCGCGAGCTGGGCCTGTCCCAGGACGAGCCCCTGGTCCTTTACGTGGGTCGTATCGAGCCCCTGAAAGGTATCGATATCCTCTTGCGCGCGGCCGCCGAGACGGAGGGCCGCTTTCGTCTTCTTGTCGTTGGCGGTGACAGCAAGGAAGCCCGCCGCAAGGCAGAGCTGCGGCAGCTCGTGGACGAGCTGGGCATCGCCGGGCGCGTCACCTTCCGAGACGCAGTCCCGCACGAGCAGTTGCCGCTCTATTACAACGCCGCCGATATCTGCGTCGTCCCCTCCTACTACGAGAGCTTCGGCCTCGTGGCCGTGGAGGCGATGGCCTGCGGCGTTCCAGTGGTGGCCTCCCGGGTCGGCGGGCTCCTGGAGACCGTACGACACGGTGAGACCGGCTATCTGGTGTCTCGGCGCTGTCCGGAACCGTTCGCGGAGCGGCTGGAGCTTCTGTTGGACAACGAGCCCCTTCGCCGCAGCCTGGGCCGTATGGCCCGCTCCGCCGTGGAGCGCTTCCGCTGGGCGGAGGTCGCCAGCCAGGTGGAAGACGTCTACCACGAGCTAGTCTCCGAGTACAGGGGCGTCGCCGTAGGCGCGCACGTGGCCTAGAACCGTCCTGGCGTGAGCGAACCCCAACGAGCCCTGGTCATCGTCGCCCACCCGGACGATGCGGAGTTCCTCTGCGCCGGCAGCGTGGCCCGCTGGGTGTCGGAGGGCTGGGAGGTAGGGTACGTCCTCGTCACCTCCGGTGACAAGGGGAGCCACGATGAGAAGATGACCAGCGAGCGGCTGGCCGAGATCCGAGAGAAGGAGCAGCGCGCCGCCGCCAAGGTGTTGGGCGTCAGCACGTGCGTCTTCCTGGGCTATCCGGACGGCTTCGTGGAGGACACGGCGGAGCTGCGGGGGAAGCTGGTGCGAGAGATCCGTCGTTTCAAGCCGGACGTTGTGGTCACCTGGGACCCGTATCGTCTCGGCCATAACCACCGCGATCACCGGCTCACCGGCCAGGCCGCCCTGGACGCCGCGTACCCGCTCTCACGCTCCCGCCTCTACTATCCGGAGCACCTGGCGGAGGGGCTGGAGCCGCACCGGGCGAAGGAAGCTCTCCTTGCTGGGAGCGACCGGGCCAATTACCATGTGGACGTAAGTGATTTCTTTCCCAAGAAGATGAAGGCCCTCCGCTGCCACAAGAGTCAACTAGGCCGCTATCCGTTCAGCGAGGTTCGCAAACGGGTGCGACAACGTATGGCTGAGGTGGGCAAGGAGGCCGGTTTCAAGCTGGCCGAGGCGTTTCACCGCCTAGAGTGGAGATAGGGACGGAGTGGAAGCGCTTGCGCTGACAACGTTCTGGCTGGCCCTGGGCCTGACGGCAGGGGCGGTCATCTTCTACTGGGCGCACGCCTTCGGGATGCGGGTCGTCCTGCGACGCCTGGCCACGAACGGCGATGGCGGCGTGACCGTCGCTACCTTCGAGCGGCTGCCTGATTCGCTGGGGCGGCTGGGAAGTCTGGCCACCTGGGCGGCGGCGGCGTTCCTGGTGATATCGCTGTTCGCCCGCTGGCAGGCGGTGGGCCACGCCCCCTGGTCCAACATGTGGGAGTTCACCGTCGCCTTCGCCGGCGGCGTCATGCTGTTCTACATCGTATTCGAGCGCTGGTACGGTCAGAGGACGCTCGGCGCCTTCATCCAGCCGCTGGCGTTGGCGCTTATGGCCGTCTCCGTCGCCTTCTTCCCGTCCGACGTGGAGCCTCTGGTGCCCGCCCTCCAGAATCAGGACCTCCTGGCCATTCACGTGGCCACGATGATTCTGGCCTACAGCGCCCTCAGCGTCTCCTTTGGCGCCGGTGTCATGTACCTTGTTCAAGACGGTGAGAGGAACCGGTTCTCGCGCCTGCCCAAGGCCGGGCTCCTGGACGAGATCGGCTACCGCTCGGTGATGGTGGGGTTCCCGCTGCTGGCGCTGGGGATAGCGCTGGGTGCGTACTGGGGCAACTCCGCCTGGGGCCGCTACTGGGGTTGGGATCCCAAGGAGACCTCAGCCCTGGTGACCTGGCTGATCTACGCCGCCTACCTGCATACCCGCGGCCTGCGCGGCTGGACGGGGAAGAGGGCCGCCGTCATCCTTGTGCTGGGGTTCATCGCCGTGATGTTCACCTACTTTGTGGTGAACCTGTGGGTGTCCGGACTCCACTCCTACGCTGGGGTGTGATTTAGCTTGACAGCATAAGGGTCCGTTGCTATCCTTAACGTTTGGCGTCAGGTTTTAGGGCGAATACGCGAGACTTGCGGTCGGAAGGCCTCGCCGACGCGATCGGCGCACCGCTTATACCCGTGCCGGTCTAGTGCGGAAGTGTAAGGCTTTCGGCCTTTTGTTGTGAAGGAAGAGGGGAATCGCAGGTGCCAACGATTAACCAGCTGGTCCGCCGTGGGCGGAAGCCGATGGTCAAGAAGACCAAGGCTCCAGCCCTGCGTTTCCATTACAACGCCCTGACCAACCGGATGGTGCGCGGTCAAGGCGCGCCCCAGAAGCGGGGTGTCTGCACCAACGTGCGCACCCAGACCCCAAAGAAGCCTAACTCCGCCCTGCGTAAGGTGGCCAGAGTACGCCTCACCAACGGCATTGAGGTCACCGCCTACATCCCGGGTGAGGGCCACACGCTTCAGGAACACTCCATGGTTCTCATCCGCGGCGGCCGCGTCAAGGACCTGCCCGGCGTCCGCTATCATATCGTTCGGGGGGCGCTGGACGCCCTTGGGGTGAGCGGCCGCAGGCAGCAGCGCAGCAAGTACGGGACCCGCAAGCCCGAGGGTTCACGGTAGGCTCGGGGAGTCTGGTCGATGCCTCGTAGGGGTAAGGTAGTCCGCCGTCCAACGCCGCCCGACGCCAAGTTCGGGAGCGTCTGGGTGCAGATGATGATCAACAAGGTCATGAAGCGGGGCAAGAAGAGCATCGCCGAACGCATCCTGTACGAGGCGATGGAGACGGCGGCGCAACGCACCAAGGACCCGCCCGTTCAGGTGTTCGAGACGGCGGTTCGCAACGTTATGCCTACCCTGGAGGTCCGCCCCCGCCGCGTGGGTGGCGCCACCTACCAGATCCCCCTGGAGGTCCGTCCCTCGCGGCAACTCTCCCTATCCATGCGCTGGATCCTCAGCAGCGCGCGCGCCCGTCAGGGACGCCCTATGGCCGAATGTCTGGCTACTGAGCTTGTGGACGCCTATCGCCACCAGGGCACGGCGGTCAAGCGCCGAGACGACACGCATCGCATGGCTGAAGCCAACAAGGCCTTCGTGCATTACCGGTGGTAACTTCAGCCTTACCACGGCCGGAGCTGAATGTAGATTTCATGACTAGACAATTGCCCATCGAATCGTTCCGAAATATCGGTATCATCGCCCACATCGATGCCGGGAAGACCACGGTTACCGAGCGCATTCTGTTCTACACGGGGCGCACCTACAAGATCGGTGACGTGGACGCCGGTACTGCCGTCATGGACTGGATGGCGCAGGAGCGGGAGCGGGGGATCACTATCACCGCCGCCTCCACCACTACCACTTGGCGTGACCACACGATCAACATCGTGGACACCCCCGGCCACGTGGACTTCACCGCGGAAGTGGAACGCAGCCTCCGTGTTTTGGACGGAGGCGTTGTTGTATTCGATGCCGTCGCCGGCGTGCAGAGCCAATCAGAGACCGTATGGCGACAGGCTGACCGCTACCATATTCCGCGCATCTGCTTCGTTAACAAGATGGACCGTGTGGGCGCCGACTTCCAGCGCACGGTGGAGATGATCAAAGAGCGCCTGAGCGCCCGTCCCGTGGCTATCCAGGTGCCCATTGGTGTGGAGGACGCTTACCGGGGTGTCATCGACCTCGTGGAGATGAAGGCGATAACGTTCTCTGGGGAGCAAGATGATCTGCCGGAGACCGGGCCCATCCCGGACACCTACCGAGAAGAGGCCCAGCGCCGCCGCGAACAGCTAGTCGAGGCGATAGCCGAGGTGGACGACCAGATGCTCATAAGCTACGTGGAGCACCATGATGTGTCGCCCACGGAGCTAAAGAAGGCGCTGCGCCGGGCCACTATCGCCAACTTGGTGACGCCCGTCCTCTGCGGCTCCGCCCTGAAGAACAAGGGCGTCCGCCCGCTGCTGGACGCCGTAATAGACTACCTCCCCTCACCTGCAGAGGTTCCGCCCGTCATCGGGACCCACCCCAAGACGGGCGAACTGCTGGAACGGCACCCCAAAGATGATGAGCCGTTCTCCGCCCTCGCCTTTAAGATCGTCGCTGACCCTTACGTTGGCCGTCTCGTTTACTTCCGCGTCTACTCCGGCTCAGTGAAACAGGGCGGCTCGGTGCTGAACAGCGCCCGCGGCGGGAGGGAGCGTTTGGGGCGCATCCTGCGCATGCACGCCAATCGTCGCGAGGATATCGATGATGTCCAGGCCGGCGACATCGCCGCTACGGTGGGCCTCAAGAATACCTTCACCGGTGACACTCTTTGTGCCCAGAGCCATCCCGTGCTTCTGGAGGCGATCAAGTTTCCGGAACCGGTCATATCGGTGGCGATTGAGCCGAAGACCAAGAACGATCAGGACCGCATGGTAGAGACACTCGTCCGCCTGGGCGAGGAGGATCCCACGTTCCATACCCGATATGACTCCGAGACCGGTCAGACGATCATCTCCGGCATGGGCCAGCTGCACCTGGAGATCATCGTTGACCGCATGCTGCGTGAGTTCAACGTGGAGGCCAACGTGGGCCGTCCAGAGGTGGCCTACAAGGAGACGATCTTGCAGTCGGCGAAGGCTGAAGGACGGTTCGTGCGCCAGACAGGCGGCCGCGGCCAGTTCGGCGTCGTCGAGCTGGAGGTGGAGCCGCAGCAGCAGGGCGCGGGCTTCGAGTTTGAGTCCAAGGTCATCGGCGGCTCCATACCGCGCGAGTTCATCCCGGCGGTGGAGCAGGGTGTGCGGGAGGCGCTGGAGACCGGCGTCGTCTCCAGCTATCCTGTGATCGACGTCAAGGTCAGGCTGCTGGATGGGCAGTCCCATCCGGTGGACTCTTCTGAGATGGCGTTTAAGATGGCCGGTTCCCTGGGCCTTCAAGCAGCGCTGAAGCGTGCCAAGCCGATCTTGCTGGAGCCGTACATGAAGGTGGAGGTGGCCACACCGGATGAGTTCTTCGGTGACGTCCTGGGAGATATAACCTCCCGTCGCGGCCAGGTTGTGAACGTTGACCAGCGCGGCCATCTGCGGGTTATCTCATCCATCATCCCCCTGGCTGAGGTGTTTGGCTACGCCACTGACCTGCGTTCCATCAGCCAGGGCCGCGCCACACACACTATGGAGTTCGATCACTATGAAGAGGTCCCCGCGTCCGTCGCCGAGAACGTAATTGGCCGCGCACGGGGCGTCGTCCGAAGGTAGAGCCATGGCCCGCCAGAAAATCCGCATCCGACTCAAAGCTTACGACCACCGGATTCTGGATCAGTCAGCGGTCCTCATCGTCGAGGCGGCGGAGCGCACGGGGGCGGCTGTGTCCGGTCCGGTGCCCCTGCCCACGGAGATCAAGAAGTTCTGCGTGATCCGCTCACCCCATGTCGATAAGGACTCACGGGAGCAGTTTGAGATACGCACTCACAAGCGTCTGGTTGACATCATGGACCCCACGCCCAAGACCGTGGATGCCCTGATGCGGCTGCAGCTGCCATCCGGAGTGGACATCGAGATTAAGCTGTGAGCATAGAAGGCATCCTGGGACGCAAGCTGGGGATGACTCAGGTCTTCCGTGAGGACGGCACCGCCGTCCCGGTGACCGTCATCGAAGCCGGCCCCTGCACGGTCGTCCAGGTCAAGACGGAGGAGAGCGACGGCTACTCTACCGTGCAGCTCGGTTTCGGCACCCGCAAGCGGGTGAACTCACCCCAAAAGGGCCACATGAAGGGCCTGGGCCAGTTCCGATATCTGCGAGAGTTCCGCGTGGACGATATCAGCGAGTGGGAGGTGGGCAAGAAGGTGGGGTGTGATATGTTCCAGGAGGGAGATCTGGTGGATATCTCGGGGGCGTCCAAGGGACGCGGCTTCGCCGGCGTGATGAAGCGTCACGGCTTCCGCGGCGGGAAGCGCACCCACGGCCAGTCCGATCGCGAACGTGCGCCCGGTTCAATCGGCGCCGGTACGGATCCCGGCCGGGTAGTCAAGGGGAAGAAGATGGCCGGGCATATGGGCACGGGCCAGATCACGGTGAAAAACCTCGAAGTCGTCCAGTGTGACCATTCTCGCAACGTCCTGATGGTGCAGGGCTCCGTTCCCGGTAGTGAGGACGCACTTCTTCGCGTCCGCCGCTCCAAGCGCGGGGGGGCGCGATAAGATGGAGCTCGCCGTGCACAACGCTGCGGGTAAGCGGGTGCGTCAAATAACGGTTGACGATACCGTCTTCGGCATCTCTCCCAACGGCGCGGTGCTTCACCAGGCGTTCGTCGCCCAGCGTGCCAATCAGCGGCGGGGCACCGCCAGCACCAAGAGTCGGGGAGAGGTCCAGGGCAGCACCCGCAAGATCCGAGCCCAGAAGTACACAGGCCGCGCCCGCCAGGGCAGCAATCGTTCCCCTATACGCGTCGGCGGCGGCGTCGCTTTCGGGCCCAGGCCACGCAGCTACCGCCAGGCGCTACCAAAGAAGATGAGGCGGCTGGCGATCCGCTCCGCTCTATCGGGCAAGGTAGCGGATGGCCAGCTTCACGTCGTCGATAAGCTTGGCTTCGCGCAGCCGCACACTAAGGAAGTGGTCCGTGTCCTGCACAACGTGGGCATCGAGCGCTCCGTGCTTATCGTGACCGGGGAGCCGGATCGTTCTGTTCTGACCAGCGCGCGCAATCTATTGAAGACCAAAGTCCTGCCCGCCGCCTATCTAAACGTCGTTGACATGCTTACGCATCGCGATCTTCTGCTGACGGAGGCTGCGGTGCGAGCGGTAGAGGGTCTGTGGGGTAGTGCGGCTGCGAAGCCAGCGCCCGTGGAGGAGCCGAAGCCGCGGCGGAGACGCGCGCGCGTCTCCGGGAAGCCTGCTGAGGAGGCGGAAGCTCAGCCGAAGCCGCGCCGCCGCCGTGCCGCGGCTACCCCCAAGGTGGCTGCAGCGAAGGACGAAGCGCCGGCGAAACCAGCCCGTCGTGCCAGGCGGCCCAAGGCCGAGGCCAAAGAGGAGCCGAAACCGGCGGCCCGCCGCCGCACGCGCACCAAGAAGGAGGAGGGCTAGGCGATGCCCAAGCCCATCCACCCGCTGGAGGTCTTGCGCCGTCCCCTGATCACGGAGAAAGGGACGCGTCTGGGCAGCGAGAATAAGTATGTGTTTGAGGTTAACCGCGGCAGCAACAAGCCCCAGATCAAAGAGGCCGTGGAGAAGGCCTTCGATGTGAGCGTCCTGCATGTGAACGTGATCAACGTCAAGGGGAAGTCGCGAGGTCGCCGGGGGCGCCGAGCAGCTCACCGCCCGGACTGGCGAAAGGCTGTGGTAACGCTTTCTCCTGACGATAAGATAGAGCTGTTTGAGGGGCTGTAGCGATGGGTATCAGGCAGTACAAACCGACATCGCCGGGCCGGCGCGGCGCCAGCGGCTACACCTTCGATGAGATCACCAGGAAGCGGCCGGAGAAGTCGCTCCTCGCTCCCCTTACTAAGAAGGCCGGGCGCAACAATCAGGGCCGTATCAGCGTCCGGCATCGGGGCGGCGGCCACAAGCGCCGCTATCGCGTCATTGACTTCAAGCGGGACAAGACCGGCGTGCCAGGTAAGGTTGCGGCCATAGAGTACGATCCCAACCGGTCGGCCCGTATCGCTCTCATCCACTATGTGGACGGCGAGAAGCGGTATATCATCTGGCCTGTGGGCCTCACTGTGGGCGATACCGTGGTGGCGGGCCCCAAGTCGGAGATCAAGCCCGGCAACGCTCTGCCGCTGCGCAACATCCCCTCCGGCAACAGCGTGCACAACATAGAGCTGCATAAGGGCCATGGCGCGCAGCTAGTGCGTGGTGCGGGCGGCGCCGCTCAGCTTATGGCTCGTGAGGGAAACTACGTGATGGTGCGCCTGCCCTCGGGCGAGGTGAGGCGCGTCCACGCCGACTGTATGGCCACGGTAGGTCAGGTGGGCAACGTTGAGCACGACCAGATAAAGCTGGGGCGCGCCGGACGCAGGCGGAACATGGGCCGCCGGCCCAAGGTGCGCGGCAGTGTGATGAACCCCCGTGATCACCCCCACGGCGGCGGCGAGGGGCGCGCTCCCATTGGTCTGCCGGGGCCTAAAACGCCCTGGGGCAAGCCGACACTGGGCTACCGTACCCGCCGCCGCAAGGACACAAACAAGTACATCGTGCGCAGACGAAGCGACGTGTAGAGAGGGATCTATGTCTCGTTCGACCAAGAAGGGGCCCTACGCGGACCCTAAGCTGATGGAGAAGGTGGAGAAGGTGGTGCGCTCCGGCGAGAAGACGGTTATCCGTACTTGGTCTCGCCGTTCGACTATCTTGCCGGAGATGGTGGGCCTCACCATAGCCGTGCACGACGGTCGGCGCCACGTGCCCATCTTCATCACTGAGAATATGGTCGGCCACAAGCTGGGCGAGTTCGCTCTAACGCGGACGTTCCGCGGCCACGGCGGCCGGTCCGCCCAGGTCAGCCAGGTGCGGAGGTACTAGCAGGGATGGAAGTACGATCCTTCTCCCGCAACGCCGCCATCGCGCCCAAGAAGGCGAGGCTCATCCTGGATGAGATCCGCGGCAAGCGCGTGGACGAGGCGATGGCCCTCCTGCGCTTCATGCCGACACCTCACGCCCGTCTCGTCGCCAAGGCGGTGCGTTCCGCCGCGGCCAACGCCGAGAACAACTACAATATTCAGCCGCAGACCCTGCGCATATCCGAGGCTTACGCCGGGGACGGCCTTACTTTCCGGCGGTTGCGGACACGCGCCCGCGGCCGCGCCGACACCATACGGCGCCGGCGCAGCAACATAACCATAGTGGTCCGGGAAGAGGAGCTCTAGCATGGGTCAGAAGGTACACCCCCACGGCTTCCGGCTGGGCTACATATACGACTGGAACAGCAAGTGGTTCGCGGGCCGCGATTACGCGAAGCTCTTACGGGAGGACCTGATCATCCGCGGCACTATCAATCAGCTCCTTCCCGATGCTGGCATCTCGTCCGTGGAGATCGAGCGCAACGCCAACCTGGTGACGGTCAGCATCAACACGGCGCGTCCCGGTATCGTCATCGGGCGCGGAGGTCAGAGGGTGGACGAGCTCAGGGCTGCCCTGGAGAAGGCTGGCGGCCGCAAGATACGGGTCAACATCAACGAGATCCGAATGCCGGAGGTTGACGCTGCCCTGGTGGCGCGCGCCGTGGCCGACCAGCTGGAGCGCAGGATATCCCACCGTCGGGCCATCAAGCAGGCGATCTCCCGTGGCATGCAGCGCGGCGCCCTCGGCATCAAGATCAAGGTCTCCGGTCGCCTGGGCGGTTCCGATATGTCCCGTAAGGACCAGGGCATGGAGGGCCGCGTTCCTCTGCATACCCTGAAAGCGGACATAGACTACGGCACCGCGGAGGCGCGGACCACGCTGGGACGCATCGGCGTCAAGGTGTGGATATACAAGGGCGACCGTATTATCGAGGAGGACGCGTCCGTGCAGCGCCGTCGTTCTGAGAAGAGGGGGGGCGCCGAAGCGGCAGCGGAGGCGCCGGCCGAGACGCCGGCCGAGACGGCGGCCGAGACGGAGACGCCGGCAGAGGAGCGGGCAGAGGCCGCGGAGCCAGAGCCTAAACCTGAAGCTAAGGCTGAATCGGATGCTACAACCTAAGCGGACCAAATACCGCAAGGTCCATAGGGGCCGCCGCGCTGGTCGCGCTGGCTCCGGCAACGCCGTTGCCTTCGGCGACTTCGGCCTGCAGGCCCTGGGCACCTGCTGGATGTCCGCCCGCCAGATAGAGGCGGGACGGCGGGCCATCACCCGCTACGTCCGTCGCGGCGGCAAGCTCTGGATACGCGTCTTCCCCGATAAGCCCGTGACCAAGAAGCCGCTGGAGGTCCGGCAGGGATCGGGGAAGGGCCCCGTCGAGTTCTGGGTAGCGGTCGTGAAACCCGGCCGCGTCATCTATGAGATCGCCGGCGTGCGCGAAGACACAGCCCGTGAGGCGATGCGCCTGGCCGCCCAGAAGCTGCCTATACGGACCCGGTTCGTTTCGCGAGAAGCGGTGGCGTAGAGGGAAATAACATGGCGAAGAAGCTGAAGACGAAGACGGAAGAGATACGCAAGCTCTCGGATGTGGACATAGAGAAGGAGTTGGAGGAGGCACACCGCCGCCTGTTCTCGCTACGTCTTCAGAGCGAGACCCGTCAGATCACCAACCACCGCGAGCTACCGGCGGCGAAACGCCTTATCGCGCGGCTGAAGACGATCCAGCGGGAGAGGCAGCTCGCCGCCGTCGGGGAGGCACAGTAAGCATGGCCCAGGTAGCCCGCAGGGCCCGTGAGGGGACGGTAGTGTCCGACAAGATGGACAAGAGCGTGGTGGTGGCTGTGTCGAGCAGTACGCGGCATCGCCTCTATAAGAAGATCATGAGGCGGCTCCGTCGCTACATGGTCCATGACGAGACGAACGATGCCAAGCTTGGCGATCGCGTCCGCATCGTGGAGTCACGGCCCCACTCCCGGCGTAAGCGCTGGCAACTCGCCGAGGTGCTGGTTCGCGCTGACCGGCCCGAGTTAGCTGCCGAGGAGATAGACCTGGAGCTGCTGGGCGAGGTGAAGGTGGAAGAGGAGGAGACGGAGACGGAGGCCAAGGCTGAGCCTGAGGAGCCAGCGGAAGCTGCCGAGGAGCCGGAGACGGAGGCCAAGGCTGAGCCGGAGGAGCCACCGGAAGCTGAAGAGCAGCCGGAGCCGGAGGAGCCAGCTGAGCCTGAGGAGCAGACAGAGCCGGAGGCCAAGGAAGCGCCGGAAGCGGAAGGTGAGGAGGAGGAGGAGTCGTGATCCAGAACCAATCCCGCCTCCGCGTTGCCGATAACTCCGGCGCTCGGCAGGTGATGTGCATCAAAGTAGTGGGGGGCTCAAGGCGCCGTTACGGCAGCGTAGGGGATGTAATCGTCGCCTCTGTGAAGCACGCCGCTCCGGGCGGCAGTGTCAAAAAGGGCGATCTCGTGCGGGCGGTCGTCGTCCGCGTCGCCCAACCCTATCGGCGAAATGACGGTTCCTACATCCGCTTCGACGATAACGCGGCGGTCATCCTGTCCGATGCTCAAAACCCGCACGGGACACGCATCTTCGGGCCGGTAGCGCGCGAGCTGCGGGAGCGTAACTTTATGAAGATCGTCTCCCTCGCCCCGGAGGTGTTGTAGGCATGAAACGGGTGCGGAGGGAGGACATCGTCCTAGTTACCAAGGGCAAGGACCGGGGGATGAGCGGCACCGTGCGTACAGTCATACCCGGAAAGAACCGCGTCATCGTCGTCGGCGTCAACGTGGTGAAGCGACACATGCGGCCGCGTGGACCTCAGCAGCCCGGTGGCATCATTGAGCGCGAAGCGCCCATCGCCCTGGCCAACGTCCGCCCGCTGTGTCCGTCTTGCAATAAGCCGGTGCGGGTGGGATTCCGTGTCCTGGCGGACGGGCGTAAGGTACGTTACTGTAAGAAGTGCGACGCCAATTTCGACTGAGGGTATGTAGCAAGTGGCACCAAGACTGAAAGAGAGATATCGGGAGGAGGCGATGCCGGCCCTGATGAAGGAGTTCGGCTATGCCAACGTGATGCAGGTGCCGCGGCCTCTGAAGGCGACCATCAACATCGGCCTGGGAGAGGCGGTGGCGGACGCGAAGGCGCTGGACTCCGCCACCAACGACATCTCGGTCATCATCGGGCAGAAGCCGGTTATCACCCGTGCCAAGCGGTCGATCGCCAACTTCAAGCTGCGTGAGGGGATGCCTATCGGCGTGATGGCCACGGCGCGGGGCAACCGTATGTGGGAGTTCCTGGACCGGCTGTTGAACGCCGCTCTTCCCCGCCTCCGCGACTTCCAGGGCGTCTCGCCCAGCTCTTTCGATGGCCGCGGCAACTTCAGCCTCGGCATCCGCGAGCAGCTCATGTTCCCCGAGATTGATTACGATAAGGTCAACCGTATCAGGGGCCTTCAGATAAACATCGTCACTACGGCCAAGACCGACGAGGAGGGCAGGCGGCTGCTGGAGCTGCTGGGGATGCCCTTCGCACGTTAGAGGAGAGCCTGTGACCCGTAGAGCGCTATACGAAAAGACGTTCAACAAGACGCCGAAGTTTAAGGTGCGTCACCGCAACCGCTGTGGGCGCTGCGGACGTCCCCGTGCCTACCTGCGTACGTTCGGGCTCTGTCGCATCTGCTTCCGTGAGTTCGCCCTGCTGGGACACCTGCCTGGGGTCAAGAAGTCTAGCTGGTAGACGACGATGAATACTGACCCGATTGCCGACATGCTAACCCGCATCCGCAACGCCCTTATGGCGCGGCACGATTTCACCGATATGCCCGCATCCAAGATCAAGATCTCGCTCGCGGAGACTCTCAAGAAGGAGGGCTTCGTCCGCGACTACGAGGTGCGGCAGGACGAGGTGAGACGGACGATTCGCGTGCACCTCGCTTATACCGATAAGAGAGAGCCGACGATCACCGGCATCCAACGGATCAGCAAGCCGGGGTTGCGGGTCTTCGTCCAGAAGCGCGCTACACCTCGGGTTTACGGAGGGCTCGGAATTGCGATCATCTCCACCTCGCAGGGCTTGCTGACCGGCGGCGAAGCACGGAAGCGTGGCCTCGGCGGGGAAGTCATCTGCCATGTGTGGTAAGGACAAGGAGATGGAATACGGTATGGTCAGGAGCCAATCTGAGGGCCCAAGGGCCACTGCTCCCAGCGCCGTGTCCGCTGTTCTCGAGAGCGGTGGGGAGGGGTGTTCGTGTCCCGCGTAGGAAAGGTGCCGATAACAATCCCCAGTGGTGTTGAGGTGCAAGTCAAGGGTGCCCACGTCACCGTTAAGGGTCCCAAGGGTGAGCTCAGCCGCGATCTAATCCCTGACATGAAGCTCAACCTGAGTGACGGCGTGCTAACGGTGGAGCGGCCCAGCGATCACCCTCGCCATCGCTCAGCGCATGGGCTCACCCGTACCTTGATCGCCAACATGGTCACCGGCGTCAACGAGGGGTTCGCCAAGACGTTGGAGCTTCAGGGGGTGGGGTACCGTGTCCAGATGCAGGGGCCCAGTCTGGTGCTGGCCGTAGGATACTCCCATACGGTGGAGGTTTCCCCGCCGCCGGGCATAGAGTTTGAGGTGGAGGGCACCACACGGGTAACAGTAAGAGGGATCAGCAAGGAAGATGTGGGCCAGGCGGCTGCCGACGTTCGCAAGGTGAGGCCGCCGGAGCCCTACAAGGGCAAAGGCATCCGCTACGTGGGTGAGTACGTCCGTCGTAAGGCCGGCAAGGCCGGAAGGGCGATCCAGTAGGCATGAAGAAGACCAAGACTCCGCACGCAGCGCGAATAAGGCGCCACCGCCGGGTGCGCCGCAGCCTCATCGGCACGCCCGACCGGCCGCGGCTGGCTGTTTTCCGGAGCATAACGCATATCTACGCCCAGGTCATTGACGATAGCCGCGGCCACACCCTGGTGGCGGCCTCCGATCTGGAGGCCGACGTGCGCAGCCAGCGCGACGGCAAGAAGAAGAGCCAGATCGCTGAGAAGGTGGGTGACGCTATCGCTCGTAAGGCCGTTGAAAAGGGCATCAAGACCGTCGTCTTTGATCGCGGCGGCTACAAGTATCACGGCCGCGTAAAGGCCCTGGCGGAGGCGGCCCGAAAGGGAGGCCTCTCCTTCTGACGAGGTGGTCATGTCTAATCCAGATAAGTACATCGCCAAACGGGAAAAGTTGGACGATTCCGAGATGGAGATCACGGAGAAGGTGGTCTACATCAACCGGGTGGCCAAAGTGATGAAGGGCGGCCGCCGCTTCCATTTCACCGCCGTTGTGGTGGTGGGCGATGGGGAGGGCCACGTGGGCGCCGCTCTGGGTAAGGCGCGAGAGGTGCCTGAGGCGATCCGCAAGGCATCGACTATCGCCCGCAAGCATATGATCACCATTCCCATGGTGGATTCCACCATACCGCACCCCATCCTGGCTCGGTTTGGCGCCTCCCGGGTGCTAATCAAGCCGGCGGCTGCGGGCACCGGACTCATCGCCGGCGGCGGCGTTCGCGCCGTGCTGGAAGGGGCGGGAGTAAAAGATGTCGTGACCAAATCACTCGGTTCCAAGAACCCGGCCAACGTCGTCAAGGCCACGATACTGGGCCTATCCCAGCTGCGCTCTCCTGAGGAGGCGCTGGCGAGGCGTCGGGCCGTGTCCGCGGAGGCATCCAGCGGTGGCTAAGCTTCGTATTAGCTGGTACAAGAGCGCCATCGGCTATAAAGCCGACCAGAAGCGCACGATCCAGGCGCTGGGCCTGCGCCGGCTGGGCCATACTGTAGAGCATACTGACACGCCAGCTATACGTGGTATGATTGTAAAAGTACGGCACCTGGTTAAGGTTGCCAAGGTTTCCCAAGACTGATGCTTGCCCACGAACTCAGACCGCCCAAGGGGTCTAAACACGCCCGAAAACGGGTAGGTCGCGGTAACGCCAGCGGCCGCGGCACCTATTCCGGACGCGGTGTCAAGGGGCAAAAGTCCAGGTCGGGGGGCAAGCTCAAGCTTGGGTTCGAAGGCGGTCAGACGAAGCTGATCAAGCGGCTGCCCCGGCGCCGCGGCTTCACTAACATCTTCCGCAAGGAGTACTCCGCGGTGAACCTGCGCGACCTGGAGCGGTTCGAGTCTGGGACTGAGGTGACGCCGGAGCTGCTCAAAGAGTCGCGCGTCCTCAGGACGCTGCGGCGGCCGGTGAAGGTGCTGGCGACGGGCGAGCTGACCAAACCCCTCACGGTGAAGGCGCACAAGTTCTCTATGACCGCGAAGGCGAAGATTGAGGCGGCAGGCGGCACCGTCCAGGAGATCGGCGATGGCGACGGCGGCTAGAGCTCAGCAGCGGCAGCGTCCCCAGCTGCTCACCGCGGTATACAACGCGATGTTCCAGCCGGACATCCGCGAGAAGCTGATTTTCACCCTTGCCATGCTCGTCATATTCCGCTTCGTGGCGAACCTGCCGGTGCCGGGGACCAACCCCGCTGCCCTGGCCCAAATCTTCGAGAGCAGCACCGTCCTCGGTTTTCTGAACATCTTCAGCGGCGGCGCCCTTCAGAACATGAGCGTGGCCGCTATGGGAGTCTACCCCTACATCACCTCGTCCATCGTCATGCAGCTTATGGTGCCGCTGGTGCCCACCCTGCAGGCGCTGTCGCGGGAGGGCGAACAGGGGCGGCGCCAGATACAGATATACACACACTGGATGACCGTGCCCATGGCTCTGGTTCAAGGGTACGGTCAGTTGGTCCTGATTCAGAGCCAGGGAGGGTTCGTCGGCACCGAGGGCATTGGCTTCAGCGGCGCGCAGGCCTTGCCTACCCTCTCCATGATCATCACCATGGCCGCCGGCACCATGTTCATCGTCTGGCTGGCGGAGCTGATCAGCGAGAAGGGTATCGGCAACGGCATCTCCATCATGATCTTCGCCGGTATCATCGCCGGACTCCCTCAGTTCGTGGCCGGACAGCTCTATACCGGCACCGGGGACACGGTGAGCAGCACCCTCTTAATAGGCGCACTGATGATCGGCCTAGTGTACTTGATCGTGATCGTCCAGGAGGGGAAGCGGCAGATCCCTGTCCAGTATTCGCGCAGCGTTTTCCGTAGCGGCCGTATGTATCGCCAGTCTGGTCAGACGCATATCCCCCTGCGGGTGAACACCGTGGGCATGATCCCACTTATCTTCGCCTTCTCCATCATCATCTTCCCGGCGTACGTTGGGAGTATCTTCGCCACCTCCAGCAATGATTTCGTCGCCAGCGGCGCCGAGTGGATACAGGGGGTGTTTGACCCCGGCAACTTTGGCTACTGGGCGTTCCTGTTCGTCACCGTTGTGGTGTTCACCTTCTTCTACACTATGGTTATCTTCCAGCAGCAGAATCTGGCGGAGAACCTTCAGCGCCAGGGAGGTTTCGTTCCCGGCATACGCCCCGGCCGGCCTACTGAGCAGTACATCAACCGCGTGCTGTTGCGCATCACGTGGGGCGGCGCCTTCTTCCTGGGCTTTGTTGCGGTGGCGCCGTTCATCTTCTCGACTATCGCCGGCGGCAACTTCGCCCTCACCGGACGTTCACAAGCTTTTGGCATCACCTCAGCCGGTCTGATCATCGTCGTGGGTGTCGTCCTGGACACCTTGCGCCAGATTGAGGCCCAGCTTCTCCAGCGCCAGTACGAAGGTTTCATCAAGTAGGGGCGGACGAAAGGCTTGTATCTCATCTTGTTGGGCCTGCCTGGAGCGGGCAAAGGCACTCAGGCCGCTCTTCTATCCCAGGATATGGCTATGGCCCACATAACCAGCGGCGGACTGTTCCGCGAGAACATCCGCAGACAGACGGAGCTGGGGCGCAAGGTTCAGCCCATTTTGGACCGAGGTCTGCTTGTGCCGGACGAGTTGACGGTCAGTATGGTCCTGGACCGCATCGCTCAGCCGGATGCCCGGCAGGGTTTCGTGCTGGACGGATTTCCCCGCAATGTTGATCAGGCGAGGGCGCTGGACGAGGCGCTCGCCCGGGAAGGGAAGAGCATCGACAAGGCCATTTACATAAAAGTATCGACGGATGAGCTTGTGCGGCGGCTCGCCGGACGCTGGAACTGTCCTCAGTGCGGGGCCGTATACCACGAGCTGAGCATGCCGCCCAAGAAGAGCAGCGTCTGCGACAGCTGTGGCAGCGCGCTGCACCAGCGCGAGGACGACCGGCCGGATGTCGTTCGCACCCGCCTGGAGGTCAACCTTAAGGAGACAAAGTCACTTCTGGAGTACTACGGAGCGGACGGAAAGCTGGCCGAGGTGAACGGCGACATGGATGTGAAGCAGGTGAAGGAAAAGCTCCTGGCGGCGATGAGCCGTCCTCAGAAGGTGAGCTAGACCCTCATGCCCATCGTCCTCAAGTCCCGAGATGAGATCGCTATCATGCGCGAGGCCGGCCGCATAAATGCGGAGGTGCTCCAGATGCTGGTGGACTGTCTGCGTCCCGGCCTGGTGGAGAAGGAGCTGGACGAGATCGTTCGGAAGGAGTTCAAGAAGCGCAGCGTTATCCCCGCTTTCCTGGGCTATCAGGGCTATCCGGCTACCGTATGCGTGTCCATAAACGAAGAGATCGTGCACGGCATCCCCGGTGACCGCGAGATAGTGGACGGCGACATCGTGAGCATCGATCTGGGGTGCGTCCACAAGGGGTTTGTGGCCGATTCGGCGGTCACGGTAGCGGTCGGCAACGTCTCGCCGGAAGGGCGGCGGCTCATCGAAGTGACGCGGGAGTCGCTGAACCGAGGGATAGAGGCGGCGCGCGCTGGGGTCAGGCTGGGGTATATAGGCGCCGCCATCCAGGCCTGCGCTGAGAGCGAGGGCTTCTCCGTGGTGCGCGAGTACGTCGGCCACGGCGTCGGGCGTCAGATGCACGAGGATCCCCAGGTGCCGAACTACGGCAACCCGGACTCCGGCCCCGTCCTGAAGGAGGGCATGGTTATAGCCATTGAACCGATGGTTAACGTCGGCGACTGGCGCACGGAGCGTGACTCCGACAACTGGACGGTGCGGACGCTGGATGGGAGCCTGTCTGCCCACTTTGAGCACACAATCGCGATCCGCGACGGTGAGGCAGAAGTGCTGACATTGCCGTAAAGTATGAGTTTTGGAGGCAGACGATAGGGGAGGTGAACCACCGCAGGGCCTGAAAATGCGGGGTCTGAAGCGCTTATGGGAAAAAAAGAGTCGATAGAAGTTGAAGGGGTAGTTAAGGAGAACTTGCCCAACGCGATGTTTCGTGTAGAATTGCCTAATGGGCATGCTATACTTGCCCATGCGTCAGGCAAGATCCGGATGAACTACATTCGCATACTACCGGGCGATCGTGTGCTGGTAGAGCTGTCTCCTTACGACCTGAGCAGGGGCAGAGTCACCTATCGCTTCAAGTAAGGTCCTATCGTGAAAGTATCGGCATCGGTGAAACGTCGCTGCGACAACTGCAAGATTGTGGTTCGCAGAGGAGTGGTGCGCGTGATCTGTCGCAACCCTCGCCACAAGCAGAGGCAGGGATAGGAGGGTCTTATGGCTCGCATAGCTGGAGTTGACATACCGCGCGACAAACGTGTCGATGTTTCACTGCGCTACATCTTCGGCATCGGCATCAGCGTGGCCAACCAGATATGCACCCACGCCTCCGTGTCCGGCGAGACCAAGGTCCGGGAACTGACCGACGATGAGATCTCCCGTATCCGTGAGTACATCGACCGCAACTTCATCGTCGAGGGTGAGCTGCGCAGGCAGGTGCGGCAGAACATCCAGCGGCTGGTGGAGATCAACAGCTACCGCGGCATACGACACCGCCGCGGCCTGCCCCTTCGCGGTCAGCGTACCCGTACCAACGCCCGTACCAAGCGGGGCGCGCGCCGCACCGTGGCCGGCAGGCGCCGAGCCATCACCAAGAAGTAGGAAGTAGGGAGAGTCCGTATGGCGGAACGCAAAGCTAAGACACGCACGCGCAAGCGGGAGAAGAAGAACGTGCCAGCCGGATTGGCCTTCATCCAGTCCAGCTTCAACAACACTACCATCACCCTGACCGACCCCAACGGCAACGTTCTCTCCTGGGCCAGCGCCGGTACCGTCGGCTTCAAGGGCTCGCGCAAGAGCACGCCTTATGCCGCCGGCCAGGCCGCGGAGGCCGCCGCGCGCCGCGCCATGGATCACGGCCTGCGGCAGGTGGACGTGCGAATCAAGGGCCCCGGCAGCGGTCGCGAAGCGGCGATCCGCTCCCTGCAGGCCTCCGGCATCCAGGTGACTAGCATCCGCGACGTGACGCCTATACCACACAACGGCTGTCGCGCGCGCAAGCGACGTCGAGTTTAGGAGGGATATGGCCCGCTATACCGGACCCGTCTGCCGCCTCTGTCGCCGCCTTGGCGATAAGCTGTACCTGAAGGGCGAGAAGTGCTACTCGCCCAAATGCGCGTTCGAAAGGCGCCCTTTCGCCCCCGGTCAGCGCTCCACGCGCCGTCGCAAGGTGTCCGACCGTGGTCTTCAGTTGCGGGAGAAGCAGCGCGCCCGCGCGATATACGGCGTGCTGGAGAAGCAGTTCCGTCGCTACTACGCGGAGGCGGTGCGCCGCCCCGGCGTGAGCGGCGACAATCTACTGCGGCTTCTGGAGCTGCGCCTGGATAACCTCCTGTTCCGCCTGGGCTTCGCCGATTCGCGCGCCCAGGGTCGTCAGGTCGTTCTGCACGGGCACATCGTCGTAAACGGCCGCAAAGCACACACCCCGTCACACGTTCTCAAAGTGGGTGATGTCATCGGCTGGACGTCGCGGGGACAGAACTCACAGTACTTCCAGATAGTGAAGGAGCAGTTGGCCAGCAAGAGTCAGCCTTCCTGGTTGAGCGTTGAAGAGGAGAAGATGATCGGTCGCGTACTGATGCAGCCGGAGATAGAAGAGATCGGGGCTAAGTTCAGCTCCGCCACAGTCGTCGAATACTACTCACGGTAGGGGATAGTCAATGCTAGAGTCTCAGGTATACCAAGGTGGCGTGCCTGCTCCGCCCGCGGAGGAGCAGCCGTCCTTCGAACCCCAGATTGAGGTTGAGGAGAGCAGTGAGGATTTCGCCCGCGTCATCGCGGCGCCGTTGCTGTCCGGCTTCGGCATAACGCTGGGGAACGCGCTTAGGCGCGTGCTCCTCAGCTCACTTCCCGGAGCGGCGGTTACCTCTGTGCGCATCGATGGCGTACAACACGAGTTCTCCACCATACCAAACGTAAAGGAGGACGTGATTGAGTTCCTCCTGAACGTCAAGGAGCTGCGCCTGCGGGCCGCCTCAGACCGGCCCGGGACGCTGGTACTGGACGTCAGCGGTCGTGATGGTGAGATCACCGCAGCTGATCTACAGGTGCCGGAGCACTACGAAGTGGTGAATCCGGATCTCCACTTGGCGACGATGGATTCGCCCAAGGGCCAGCTCCACGTGGAGCTAAACGTTGAGCCCGGCCGCGGCTACGTGCCCGCTGGCCAGGCCGATGGCCTGGCCCTGGGCGTGATTCCAATGGACGCCATGTTCTCGCCGGTGCGCAAGGTTAACTATAAGGTTGGCCGCACGCGCGTCGGTCGGGATGCCAACTACGACCGTTTGGAGATGGAGATCTGGACCGACGGCACCATCAGCGCCGTCGATGCCGTCAGCAACAGCGCCGAGATTATCATGGAGCAGTTCAAGCTGTTCGCTCACATGGGGCAGCCGCCTCTGCCGGTGGTGGAGCGCGGCCTGGGCGCTGGCGTAGTCCTTACGCCAGAGAAGTTTAATATGCCCATAGAGGACCTAAACCTTTCTATGCGGGCGTACAACTGTCTGCGCCGTAGCGGCCTCATGACGGTGGGTCAGGTGCTGGAGAATAGCGAAGAGGAGCTCCTCTCCCTGCGCAACTTCGGCCGCAAGTCCTACGACGAGCTGAAGGACAAGCTGAGCGAGATGGACCTCCTCCCCGTCGAGCAGCCGGAAGAGGTGATGGAGGCGCCGCCCCTGGAGGAAGGGGAGGGTCCCATTCTGGCTCCCCGCCCGACGGAGGCGGCAGCTGAAGCCGCTCCCGCCGTTACGGAGGCACAGGAAGCAGTTGGGGAGGCGAAGGAGGTGCCGGAGGTGGCCGAGGCGTCGGCTAAGAAGCCCGCCAAGGCCGCGAAGGCCGAGCCGTCCGCCGAGGCTGAGGCCGAGGATGAGGAGATCCCGGATTGGAAGCGCAAGCTGATGGAGATCACAGGCGAGGAGGGCGGCGAATAGGATGGCTAACCGTATTGCCGGGCGCAAGCTGGGCAGGCCGACCGACCACAGGCTGGCCCTCTTTCGCAACCTGGTGACCGATCTTCTACGACACGAGAAGATCATCACCACGGAGGCGAAGGCGAAGGAGGTGCGGGGCTTTGCCGAGCGCATGATTACACTGGGCAAGAGGGGCGACTTGCACGCCCGTCGTCAGGCGCTGCGCTTCGTGTACGACAAGAAGATAGTGGAGAAGGTGTTTGATAGCCTGGCCGAGCGTTATGCGACGAGGCCGGGCGGCTACACGCGAGTCGTGAAGCTGGGGCTGCGGCATGGAGACGGCGCCCGCATGGCCCAACTGGAGATGATAGCGGAGGAGGGCTAGGCGGCGCTGCTCCGCCTTAGGCGGATGGTAAGGGACGCATCAGTCCGCCGGCTGGCCTTGCTCCTGGAGTACGAGGGCACCGGTTTCGGGGGCTCTCAGTACCAGAAGAATACGGAAACGATACAGGACGCGCTTGAGCGCGCCCTGCGCAGCTTAACAGGCGAACCAATAAGGGTGGCCCTCGCAGGGCGAACCGATGCCGGTGTCCACGCCAGAGGGCAGGTGGCGGCGTTCACCTCGGGCAGTCGTCACGGACCGGATGTGTTCGTGCGGGCTCTCAACCATCACCTGCCGGAGCAGATAGCGGTGCGGATGGTCAGAGAGGTTGCTCTGACCTTTGACCCACGCCGACAGGCGGTCAGCCGCTGGTATCGCTACACCATCCACAACGGCCGCCAACGGCCCGCGCTCATGCGAGCCGTTGTCTGGCAGGTGGCGGAGCCGCTGGACGCGGATGCGATGGCTGAGGCGGCCGCTTCTCTCGTGGGTGAGCATGACTTTGCCGCGTTCACGCAGCCGTCTTTCGCCGGTCGGCGGAGCACTTGCCGGCGGATGACGCGGGCGGAGGTGAAGCGCTGCGGCCGCCGCATCCTGGTGGAGGTGGAGGCGAACGCTTTCCTTCCCCATCAGGTACGTCGTATAGTAGGGTCGCTGGTGGAGGTGGGAAGAGGCAGGCTCTCGGCGGGAGAGTTCGGAAGTCTCCTCCGGGAGGCCAAGCCGGGAGCGGCGAGCCTTACGGCGCCGGCGCGCGGGCTCTGCCTGATGAAGGTTCGTTATGAGGATGGGTTGTTTGACGATGAAGACGATGAAACGGATGAAGACGTATAGCCTGAAGGGCGGCGAGATCGATAAGCGCTGGCAGGTGGTGGACGCCACAGGTCAGGTGCTGGGGCGTCTCGCCACCCAGGTGGCCGGCTTCCTTATGGGCAAGCACAAGCCCACATACTCCGCCCACCTGGACATGGGCGACTTTGTGGTGGTGGTGAACGCCGATAAGGTGCGAGTTACCGGAAACAAGATGGAAGACAAGACGTACTACAGGCATACGGGCTATATGGGCGGCCTCAAGACGACCAGCCTTAGCAGGATGATGGAGCGCCACCCCGAGCGCGTCATTGAGCTGGCGGTGCGCGGCATGCTCCCCCGTAACCGCCTCAACCGTCACGTCCTCCGGCACCTCAAGGTGTACGCCGGTCCCGATCACCCACACCAGGCGCAGGTCAACGCCTCCCGCAAGAGGGAGGCCGCAGCCAGCAGGGAGCAACAGTCATGACCGAAGAAAAGACCGAGGTGACCATCGTCCCAGAGGGCGAGCATTACTTTGGCGGCACGGGAAAACGGAAATCGGCGGTGGCCCAGGTGCGGCTCTATTCCGGCTCCGGTACCATCTTCGTGAACGGCAAGCCGTTGCAGGAGGTGTTCACACGGGAGCTGCACCACGCCAAGGTGCGCCTGCCTCTGTCTACGACTGATACGGAGGGTCGCTTCAACGTTCATGCCAAGATCGCGGGGGGCGGCATCTCCGCCTGGGCCGACGCGTTGGCGCACGGGATGACGCGCGCCCTCCTCGCCTTCGACAGCGGCCTCAGACCGTCCCTGCGCAAGGCCGGCCTCCTTACCCGTGATCCACGGGTGAAGGAGCGCAAGAAGCCCGGCCTTAAGCGCGCCCGCAAGGCGCCGCAGTACACCAAGCGGTAGCGAAGCAGCGTTATTCCAGATCGAGGGCGAACTTAGCCGCCAGGGCGACGGCCGCCATCCTGCCGGCGGAAAGGGCGGTGATGCGCTCCTTTACGCTCGCCTTGGGGATGGTAAGGATGCTATCCAAGTTGACCACGCAGGCTTCGGGCATTCCGTCCTCTAGCCCGATAGGCACCTCCACCGGAATCCCGCGGATGGTCTTGGTCACCGGGGCCACGGTAACAGCGGTGCGCACTCGATAGGCGCGATCCCTCGATAGGAGCAGGACAGGCCTTCGGCCGACCGGAGGCGGTAGCTGGGCCCACCAGACCTCGCCACGACGCACTCTACCAGCGCTCTTCTTCCAGCACCTCGCGAGCCAGGCCTTCCTGGGCCTCCGCAATCCCTGTGGTCTCAGGTAGGCGCCGGTACCCATCCTCGTAGAGGCGGTCCAGTTCCTCCCGTTCCATCGTCTCGATGTAGCGTCGACAGGCCTGCCGGATCAACTCCGAGCGGGACTGCCGGTGTCTGCGGGACAGTCGGTCAAGAGTTTCGAGCAACTCCCCGTCAATCGGGATCTGGATGATTTTCTTGGCCATGGCTTCCACATTATACTACACAGTATTATTCCACAACTGTGTGTGTTGTCATTCCCTTACTTCTGCCGCGCCAGCCAGGCTTTCAGGCTGTCGATTTCCGTCGTGGGTGTGGGGTCGACGCCGTTCAGCAGCGCCGCGTAGTAGCTCACGTAATCGCCCATCAGGACGGAGGTCATAGCCTGCGCCAAGGCGCTCTTGCCCTCAGCCTGCACCTCCGTATACTCCACCCCCGCCTCGGCCAGCGCCTTCCGGCTAAACTCGTAGTGAAGCGCCACCCGTGGGTGCATGTCAGGCGATTGCAGGTAGACGACGAACACCAGCCGGGCTACCTCCTTGGGCAGCACGAAGGAGACGAGGGCGTTGTGGTTCGCCTCAGGGAGCTGCTCGGAGAACGCCCAGACCTTTGACGATTCGTTGAGCTGGGTCTTCCAGCGGTGCGCTACTTCGGTCAGCAGCTCGGCGCCGTAGATCACGGGCAGCCGCCCGGTCAACCTGCCCGCGAGCTGCTTGGCGGCGTTCTCGGCCAGCGGCACCTCCTCCCCGATGCGCGAACGGAGCGACTGCATCGCCGAGAGCGTCTCGTCCACATCCCGCGCGATGCCCTGCATAAGGCCCAGCGTCTCCGCGACGGCCAGCAGGGGCATCAGGCCGTAGCCGAACGCCGCGCGGGGCTCGCCGCGGAACTGGAAGACGAAGGCGGGGACGCCGTTGGCGCGGGCCGTCGTCAGCAGCCTGCCGCCGGTGGTCAGCACCAGCTTCTTGGCCGGCGTGGCGAGCCCCTGCTGGAACGCCGATAGCGTCTCCTCCGTGTTGCCGCTGAAGCTGGAGGCGATGAGCAGCGTGCGGTCGTCCACGTAGGGAGGCAGATCGTAGTGGCGCTGGTTCAGCACCGGTACGGGGCATTCACGGGCGAGCAGCAGCCGGAGGAAATCGCCGGCTATGGCGGAGCCTCCCATGCCCAGGATGACGATCCGCTCGATCTCACGATAGGCTGGGGGCAGTTCCAGGCGGCGGGCCTCCTCCCAGGCGTCGCGGCACTGGTCCGGCAAGTCGCGGACGGCGGCGCCCATGCCGCCGGGGTCCAGGCGGGCGCGTGCTTCGGCGTCGTCGAGGATGCGGAGGTCAGACACCGGTGAGCTCACGGACTTCGCTTAGCACCTTGGCCACCAGCTCTTCCCGGGGCACCTCCGTGTAGATGCGCATAAGCGGCTCCGTGCCGGACAGGCGGATCAGGGCCCAGGCGCCATCATCCAGGCGGAAGCGCAGGCCGTCCGTGCGGTCGATGGCCGTCACTTTCATGCCGGCGATGCTCTTCGGGCGCAGCCCCTCCAGTCTCGACTCCATCCGCGTTCGCTCCTGCGGCGACATCTCGATGTCTACGCGATCGTAGTAGTGCGGCCCCACCTTATCAAACAGCTCCGCGACGAGGTCGGCGGCGTCCTTGTGTCGCCGCGCCATCAGGTCCAGGAAGTACAGTCCGGAGAGGATGCCGTCTCGCTCCGGCAGATGGCCGCGGAAGGCGTAGCCGCCGCTCTCCTCGCCCGCGGCCACGGCGTCCGTCTCCATCATCACCGGTCCGAGGAACTTGAAGCCGACGGCGGTGCGGTGCACCGGCACATCGAAGAGCGCGCCCAGCTTGTCCACCATCGCGCTCTGCGTGATGGACCGCACCAGCGGGCCTCGCACCCCGCGCACCTCCAGCTGATGGAGGCAGAGCAGCGAGAACACCTCGAGCGTGGTGATGAACTCCCCACGCTCGTCCAGGACGCCGACGCCCTCGACGCCTTCCGCGTGGCGAGCCGGGCGGTCGCGCGCGCCCTGCGCCAGCGGCTCACGGAACAGTTCAAGGATAAGTCACCGCGCTGGCGGGCCTTCCAGCTCGCCTTTATCCTACTCAACCTCTCGGGCCTTGCCGACCCGCACGACCGCAACCGCGAGACGGTGGACCTGCTCTTCTTCCCGACGGGCGGCGGCAAGACCGAGGCGTACTTCGGTCTCGCGGCCTTCGCGATGGTGCTGAGAAGGCTGCGCCACCCGGGCGATAAAGGGCTCGTGGGCGCCGGGGTGAGCGTGATCATGCGCTACACGCTGCGGCTTCTCACGCTCGATCAACTCGCGCGCGCCGCCGGGCTTGTGTGCGCGCTGGAGCTCGAGCGCGAGAAGGAGGTCGCGCGCTACGGCAAGTGGCCCTTTGAAATCGGCCTCTGGGTAGGAAAGGCCGCGACCCCTAATATCCTCGGGCGCAAGGGGGACGGACGCTCGGACTCGGCGCGCGCCAAGGTGCGGCAGTTCAAGGCCGACCCGAAAGGCAAGCCCTCGCCCATCCCGCTCGAGAACTGCCCGTGGTGCGGGACGCGATTCGGACCCGACTCC
>CAJXNA010000004.1 GCA_913056415.1 uncultured Chloroflexota bacterium
CGAGCGGCATCTCCTGGACCTCGATCGGCTCGTGCTTCCGCCAGTGGTCCGTGAGCCGCTCCGTCTCCTCGTCGGAGACGAAAGCGCCCTGCACGCGGCGCGGCTTGGGGGCGTCGGAGGAGAGGAACAGCATGTCGCCGCGGCCCAGCAGCTTCTCGGCGCCGCCTCCGTCCAGGATCGTTCGCGAGTCGACCTGCGAGGAGACGGCGAAGGCGATTCGTGTAGGGAAGTTCGCCTTGATGAGGCCGGTGACAACGTCCACGGACGGCCGCTGGGTGGCGATGACCAGGTGGATGCCCGTGGCGCGGGCGAGCTGGGCCAGGCGGCAGATCTGTCGCTCCACCTGGAACGGCGCCGCCATCATCAGGTCGGCCAGCTCGTCGATGATTACCACCCAGTAGGGGAGCTTGTGGGTGGCGCGAGGGCTCTTGTTGAACCCCTCGATGTTGCGCACGCCAATGGAGGCGAAGCGGCGGTAGCGGCTGTCCATCTCGTGGATGATCGCCTGTAGAGTCCCTACCACCTCCTCGATGTCTATGATGATCTTGGAGAAAGCCAGGTGGGGGATGCTCGCGAGGTTGGCCAGCTCCACCCGCTTGGGGTCGATAAGCACGAAGCGCACGTCCTCCGGCGTGTTGTGCATGAGCAGGCAGCCGATTATGGAGTTGATGCAAACGCTCTTGCCGCTGCCGGTGGTGCCCGCAATGAGCAGATGCGGCATCTTGGCGAGGTCGGTCGCGACCGGCTCTCCCGATACCCCCTTGCCCAGAGCGAGGCCCAGGTGGGAACGGCCGGACACTCGCTGGAAGGCGGTACTCTCGATGACGCTGCGCATCGTCACCAACGATGTGCTGTGGTTCGGCACCTCAATGCCTATGACCGGCCGGCCGGGCACCGGCGCCTCGATGCGGATGGCAGGCGCCGCCAGGGCCAGAGTCAGATCGTTGGCCAGGGCGGTGATGCGGTTCACCCGTACCCGGGTCCGGGAGACGACCTCGGTACGGTACTGGGGCTTGCCGTCCTTGTCGTAGACGGGCTTGCCCTTTTCGTCTCGGGCGATGACGGTGCGTGTCTTCGTCTCCCATCCAGGCTCGATGCCGAACTGGGTGACGGTGGGACCCTGACTGACGCTGACCACGCGGGCGTTGACGCCGAACGAGGCAAGCGTGTCAACGATGAGCTGGGCGCGCGCCTCGTTGTCAGCGGGTCGCAGCTCCTCCTCACTGGTCTCCGTCAGGAGGTCGATGGGCGGTAGCTCCCAGCCGCTGCCGGAGGGGCGCCCCATCGGCAGGGCGCGCTGGTAGGAGGAAGGCTTCTCCTCCGGGGCAGAGGTGACGATAACCGAATCCTCGTCCTCCTCGCTGGATGCAGACGCTGGCTTCTCCTCCTGCTCCTCCGCCTCGGATTCGGCTTCGACGGCGATTGGGGATGCGGGCTCGGCCTCCTTCAACGCTTGCGGCGGTTCGGTCCACTCCTCATCCAGGGTAGGAACGTAGGGCTCAGCTTCGGAATCGCCTTCCTCTTCGTCGGCGCTCTCAGGAAGGAGTGCCGTGAAGAACGACCGCAGCGCCTCCCCAGCGCGCTGGGGTAGCTCCAGCGAGGCAAGCCCGCGCAGGAGAGCCAGGCCAGCTCGTCCTGCCGCCCGGGCGGCAGGGGGCCAGAGCAGGCCCGCGCCTGTCAGCGTAATCGCGGCCCAGGCGAGGACGCCGAGGGCGCTCCCCGCGAACAGGCGGCCCAGATCGCCGCCGGCGCTCACCTCCCTGAAAGAGACATCACTTACGTTCCATCCGGGATTGAACAGGCCTAGTACACCGAAGGCGGAAAGCAGCATCAAGTGGAGTCCGCACCAGATGCGCAGGAAGGTGCGGTTGAGGGTCAGGCTGCCTCTTAGCGCCGTCCCGGCGTCAAGCACGATCGCAATGAGCAGCAGCACTAGGCCGATACCGAACAAGGCCAGGACCGCCTCGAAGGCGTCCACGACGAGAGGGGCAAGCCAAATCATGGAGATACTTATGCTCAGCACGGTGGGGATCGCCAGCCACGGTGTGGAGGGTAAGCTGGGCAGGCGTGGGCGGGACCGGGACGCCGGGCGCCGCCGCGGCGTCGTCCGGCGGGGCCGGTAGCTCGTGGCGCGCGTCTTGGGACGGGAGCGGGTCTTTACGGGCATACGGTTTCGGCTACACCTCGACGCTCAAAGGCAGGACCATCGGGCGGCGGCGTGTCTCGTCGTACAGGAAGCGGGACAGGGCATCGTGGACGCGGGTGTTGAAGTCGCCCCTGCCGGCGACGTGCTCCGCGCCGGCGAGCGACTCTAGGATGACCTCGCCTGCTCTTTCCATAAGGCTGTCCGACATATCCGCCTCGATAAACCCCCTAGATACAACGTCGGGGAGGCCGATAGGTTTACCCGTATGCTTGTCGATGGATACTATAGCGACGATAACGCCGTCGGTGGCCAGGTGCTGGCGGTCGCGTATGACCACCCGGTCAACCCCTACCGCCAGCCCGTCGACGTAGACGTAGTCGGCCGGCGCGCGGCCCACCACCTTGGCGCCCGAGGCATCGATCTCCAGAATATCGCCGTCCTCCAGTACGAACGCGTTCTCCTCCGCCACCCCCATCGCCCGCGCCAGGCCAGCGTGCATCACCAGATGGCGGTACTCCCCGTGGACGGGGACGAAGTGACGTGGCTGCACAAGGCTCAGCATGATCTTGAGCTCCTCCTGGGCGGCGTGGCCGTGCACGTGCACGTTAGCGATGCGGCTGTAAAGGACGCGTGCGCCCAGCCGGTACAGGTTATCGATGGTGTGGTTGATGAGCAGCTCGTTTCCGGGGATGGGAGAGGATGATAGTACGACGGTGTCTCCCTCCTCGATCTCAATGTGGCGGTGGTCACGGTTGGCCATGCGCACGAGGGCGGAGGTGGGCTCGCCCTGGGCGCCGGTGGTGATTATGGTGATCTGTTCCGGCGGCAGGCCGCGCATCTTCTCCAGGGGAACGAGGATGTCTTCAGGGGCCTCCAGGTACTTCTGCTTCAGGGCCATCTTGACGTTGTCCATCATGCTGCGGCCGGTGACGAAGACGTGCCGGCCGTTAGCGTAGGAAGCGTCGATTATCTGCTGTACGCGGGAGATGAGCGAGGCGAACGTGGCGATAATCACCCGTCCTGAGGAGTGGGCCGTGATCTGGTCCAGCGCATCGCCGACCACGTATTCGGAAGGGGTATAGCCGGGCGTCTCAGCGTACGTGGAGTCGGAGAGCAGCAGCATCACGCCCTCTCGCCCCAGCTCCGCGATACGGAGGAGATCGGTGGGCTCGCCCATGATAGGCGTGTGGTCCAGCTTGAAGTCGCCGGTGTGGAAGATGTTACCTACCGGGGTGCGGATCGCCAACCCGGCGGAGTCCGGGATGCTGTGGGTCACGCGAACCCACTCCACTGTGAACTTACCCAGGCGGACGGTCTGGCCCATCTGGACCATATGCAGGTCCGCCTCCTTGTTCAGCTTGTGTTCATGGAGCTTGACAGAGATCAGCCCGTGAGTGAGGCGGGTGCAGTAGATGGGAGGCATCTTGCCGTTGGGAAGGCGGAGCTGTGGTAGGACGTAGGGCAGGGCGCCAGTATGATCCTCGTGGCCGTGAGTGATGACGATGCCGCGCAGCTTACCGATGCGGTTGGCCACGTAGGAGACGTCCGGAATGACCAGGTCCACACCCAGCATATCCGCTTCGGGGAACATGAGGCCGGCATCGACGAGAATGAGGTCTTCGCCCAGCTCGAAGACCATCATGTTCTTGCCGATCTCCCCCAGCCCCCCTAGGGGGATAACGCGGAGCTTATCAGCCATGGTCAGAAGAGGCGCATCTGTTCCGGCTCAGGCTCCGGAGCGGCCTGCTCAGGGGGTCCGCCTGAGGCGGAGGCCCGATCCAGCACCGCTGGGATCTTCTTGAAGTCCTCTTCAATCACCTTGCGCATGTTGCTGGCGTGAAGGGCCGCCGCCGGGTGGTACATGGGGATGAAGTAGATGCCGTCCTTCACTTTCACCTGGCCATGCGCCTTGCTGATCTTGTCGCCAGGGGAGAACCAAGCTAGCGAGTAGCGGCCCAGGCTGACGATGACCTTGGGCTTGATGAGCTCAATCTGCCGCTCGAGGTACTTGCGACAGGCTTCGATCTCGCCCGGGAGTGGGTCGCGGTTGTTGGGCGGCCGGCACTTTACGACGTTTGTGATGAACACCTGGTCCCGCCGTAAGCCTATGGAGGCGAGGAGCTCCTCCAAGAACTTCCCGGCTGGACCGACGAAGGGTCGGGATTGCTGGTCCTCGTAGAAACCCGGACCCTCGCCCACGAACAGTATTTCGGCGTCAGGGGGGCCTTCACCGGGAACGGCGTTGGTGCGGGTACGGCAGAGGTCGCAGTCAGGGCAGGAAGCGATTCGCTGGTGTAGCTCTTGGAGATCGCTCATGCGTCGTGGGGATGATAGCACCACCGCCAGAAGGGGTCAATCGGACCTATCTTTGATAGCATCTCGCTGCTTTGTACTTTTCCCATGGGCGGGATCATGCCCTGAAGGGTGTGGCATCACTCCATCTGGGTGCTGCAGCCTTCAGGCTGCGGTTCTATATCCACTGATCCGTCCGTTGCGCGAAAGCATTAGCGAAGGAACGCCTATAACCTACCGCCTGGGTTGCACGAACACGGCGAGGATGATACCCAGGAAGTAGAGGACGATAATTGGGCCAGCGACGAGCGATTGGGTAACTGGGTCGATTGTGGGGGTAACGATGGCGGCGACGACGAAGGCACCGACAATCGCGAAGCGCCACCAGCGCAGAAGCTGGCGGGCGCTGACGATGCCGAAGCGGGCCAGGTACATCACCACCAGCGGCGTCTGGAAGGTCACGCCCGTCCAGAACAGCAGCCGGGTCACGAAGTCCACGTAGCTGCCGATGCGGAGCTCGGGCTTCGCGATCTCACCGCCGCCGAAGCCCAGCAGGAAGCCTAGGGCCGGCGGGAGGGCGATGTAGTAGGCGAAGGCCACCCCGCCTAGGAAAAGCACGAACGTCCCCGCCACCGTCGCGTACAGCCAGCGCCTCTCGCTGGCGCTGAGGCCGGGTGAGACGAAGCGGAGCCCCTGGTAAACGATCATCGGCATGCCCAGGATCAAGCCGCCCAGCAGCGAGACGCGGAAGTAGGTCACGAACAGCTCAAACGGCTCGATAAACTGGAGCTCGAAGTTTTCGCTGCGCGCTTCGGCGGGCTTTTTCAGGAAATCGATGATGTCGTTGCCGAAGAACACAGACACGCCGAGGCCGATGACCACGAACGCTGCCGAGATGAACAGGCGGAAGCGGAGCTCCTCTATGTGCTCCAACACCGTCAGGTAGCGCTCGCCGGGCTGCTCCTGTGGCGCTTCGCCTGGGGGTTCCGGAGGCGCAACGCGGCTCATGTCTGCTCTGTGGTGACGGGCGAAGGGAGGGGAGCGGCGCTAGGAGCCGTCATCAGGTGAAGTCTCCTGCCCGTTGACAGGAGGACGCTTCTCAGGCGCCGGCTCCGCGCTGGACTCGATGATCGCCGGCACCTCGCGGACAGTGCGATCCACCTCACGGGTGATGGAATCTACGTCCTTGACCGCGGTCTCCCGCACCTCCTCGAGCTCCTTACGTATCTGCTCATACTCTCGGGTCAACTCGTCGAGTTCACTTCGCATCTGGGTGGTGACATCCGTGGCGTAACCGCGCATCTGTCGGATCACGCGGGCGATCTGGGCGGCGAACTCGGGCAGACGCTTGGGGCCGACGACGATAACGGCGACGACCAGTACGAGGATGATCTCCGGCAGGCCGATTCCCAGAACGTCCATAATAATTCGCCTCTTTAAGGCGCTGATCTCATTATACGGGAGATGAAAAGGCCCCACCTTTGGTGAGGCCGTGAAGATAGCGGTGAGGTGGCCTTCTCCTAGGTTTCGTCCTCGGCGATATCCTGCTCGACGATATAGTTGACAGCGTCCTGCACGGTGGCGAGCTTCTCGGCATCCTCGTCTGAGATCTCCATACTCTTCCCCTTATCGCTGAACTCCTCCTCCATCGCCATGATCAGCTCCACCAGGTCCAGCGAGTCGGCATTCAAGTCGTCAACGAAGGACGTTTGAAGGGCCACCTCGCTCTCCTCCACGCCCAGTTGCTCCACTATGATCTTGCGTACCCGCTCAAAGACGGTTGCCAAATGTCACCTCCTTGTGCCCGTCGCAGCGACGGAACCGAGAACTCCGTTGACGAATTTCGGCGAAGCTTCGCCGCCGAACTCTTTGGCCAGCTCGATGGCTTCGTTGATAGCTGCGCGCATCGGCACCCTATTATCTATGACGATCTCGTAGATGGCAAGTCTGAGGATGTTGCGGTCCACGGCGGCCACCTGCTCCAGAGGCCAAGCGGGGGCGTTCTTGCGGATCGCCTCATCCAACCGTTCGTAGTTCTCCATGACCCCGCGGACGAGGTGGCGGGCGAACTCCGCGGCGTCATCGGGCAGGGAATGCTCTTCAAGCTGGCGCTCCAGGATATGGTCTGGAGAGTGATCCACAGAATCGACCTCGAACAGCGTCTTGAGGGCTGCGATGCGGGCCTTGCGCCTCTTGCCGGGCATCGCTAGTTCCCCAGCCCCCCGTCAACCGCCAGCAACTGACCGCTGATGTAGGAGGCCTCCTCCGAGGCGAGGAAGGCGACGCAGGCCGCGATATCCTCCGGCTTGCCGAGCCGTCCCACGAAGATGCGCTCCATCGCCATATCGACGACCTGCTGCGGTATGGCTTCCGTCAGTTCGGTTCTCACCAGACCGGGCGCGACGACGTTGGCGGTGATGCTGCGGGAGCCCATCTCGCGGGCGACGGCCTTGGTGAAACCGATGAGTCCGGCCTTGGCCGCCGCGTAGTTGGCTTGGCCCGCGTTGCCGGCGATGCCGGACACGCTGCCGATGTTCACTATGCGGCCCCAGCGCTGCTTCAACATATAACGCAGCGCCGCTTTGGTGCAGAGGAAGACAGCGCGCAGGTTCGTCGCCATCACCTCGTCCCAGTCCTCAACTGACATGCGGAGGAGCAGAGTATCGCGGTTGAAGCCGGCGTTGTTCACCAGGATGTCCAGCCGGCCAAACGCCTCCTGCGTCATGTCAACGACTCGCTCCGCCTGTTCGGGCACACTGATATCGCCCTGGAGCAGAACGGCTTGGCCCTCATAGGAGCGGATCGTCTCCTGGACTTCCTTGGCCGCATCTTCGTTGCTGAGGTAGTTCACGGCGATGGACGCGCCCTGACGCGCCAACTGGAGGGCGATGGCGCGTCCTATGCCTCGGGAGGAACCGGTGATCAGGGCGGCGCGGCCCGTAAGGTCAAACATTGCGTAGCGCTTCCAGGGAGTCTACGCTGTCCAGATTCAGGGCGGTCAGGCCGGGCCCAGCCCGTTTGACGAGCCCGCTGAGGACGCGCCCGGGGCCGACCTCCATGAACGTGATGACATCGGCTGAAATCATCTTCATCATGGACTGGTGCCAGAGCACAGGGTTGATGATCTGCTGGCGCAGCTCCTCGCGGACGGCGGTGGCGCTGGTCAGGGGCTCGCCGCTGGTGTTTGCGATAACGGGGATCGATGGATCATGAATGGGGCAGGCGTCTACGGCGGCGGAGAACTCCTCCGCTGCCGACGCCATGAGGGATGTGTGGAACGCGCCGGAAACGTTGACCGCTAGGGCGCGTCCGCCGCGCTCCTTCGCCAGGCGCGACGCCTCCTCCACCGCAGCGACCGGGCCGCCGACCACCACCTGCGAGGGTGAGTTATAGTTGCAGAGCTCCACGCCGGAGCTGCGGTAGACCTCGTCCAGCGCCTCGCCGTTGAGGCCGATGATCGCCGCCATAGTCCCGGGCTGCCGCTCGGAGGCCTCTTGCATGAGGCGTCCCCTGGTGGCGACAAGAGAGACCGCGTCCTCAAGGCTGAGGGCGCCGGCGGCGACCAGGGCGGTGAACTCGCCCAGGCTGTGGCCGGCCACGAAGGCTGGCTGGCGCTGCAGGGCGCCGCTCTCCAGGGCGGCGGCGAGGCAGGCCAGCGAGGCAGCCAGAATCGCCGGTTGGGCGTTGGCGGTGTTCCGCAGTTCCTCGTCGGGGCCCTCAAAGCAGAGCTTCGTTAGGGGGAAGCGCAGGACTTGATCGGCCCGCTCGAACACCTCTCTTGCCAGCGGAAAGGCATCGAAGAGGTCGCGGCCCGCTCCCACCCGGTGGGAGCCCTGGCCGGGAAACAGGATGGCCAGGCTGGCGTCTCGGGGTGTGGCGCGGAGCCTTTCGGCGAGGTTGGTGGAGAGAGCAGATGCTTGAGGCATGCCGGTGCCCCTAGGCCTCACGGGCTTCCATCTCCTGCGTCAGCCGTCCCAGATGGCAGTTGGGGTTGGGGCAGCGTCCAAACTCGTCCAGCCGCTTGCGGCAGAATGTACAGTGGGTGGCGTCCCACCAGACGAAGTAGGTGACTGCGGCGGCGCCTGCCAGGATGAGGCTGAGGGGCAGGAGGATGATCGCTAGTCTACGTCGCATTTCGCATGTAATATCCTATGCGGCCAGGCGAAGTATAGCATGAGCTCTCAGCGGGAGAGAAGGGCGTCTCTACTACTCACTGCCACCGGCGCGCCGGGCGGCGCGGGCAGTGACGTTCAGCACTTCTCGGCCGCGATAGGTGCCGCAGACTGGGCAGGCCTGGTGGGAGGGCCGCGGTGAGCGGCACTGTGGGCAGACGACCAGGCTGGGCGTGCGCATGGAGATGTGCGTGCGCCTCCGACCCTGGCGTGATTTAGATGTCTTCTTCTTCGGCAGAGGCATCGGTCAGCTCCCTTCATGATCCTTAGCGTTGAGGGCGGCCAGCGCCTGCCACCGCCCGCCGGTCTGCGGCGGGCAGGAACAGCGGCTCCCGTTCAGGTTGGCGCCACAGGTGGAACAAAGGCCAGCGCAGTCCGGCTGGCAGAGCGGTTTGATGGGGGAGGAGATGAGGGCATACTGACGCAGGGATTCGCCTAGGTCAAGCATAAGTCTAGCGTCGATGACGAATCCGTCCTCCGCCTCGGCGGGGGTGATGTGCTTTCCAGAGACCGGATCGATCAGGGGGATGAACTCCTCCTTGAAGTCGATCTCAATCGGCGATTTCGTGGGGGCGAGACAGCGGCTGCATGTGCTCCGGATCTGGGCCGTGGCGCGCACCATTGCGAGAAGGCCGCGATCGGTTCTCAGAAGATCGGCGTTTCCCCGTAGGTCTGCAAGGGTGGCGTCGTCATCCAGGAAAAGGCTCCGGTGCCGAAGCTCGATGGTGAACTCCGTGCCGACCGGCTGGCGCAGCTCTTGAGATACTCGGAATCGCATGGTTTGTAGGCCTTGAAAAAGCTGGGATCGTGTGAGGAGCGAAACTAGTTCAAGATGTTCACGCCAAACTGGTTATATTCACCTTGTCAATGCCCAGACCTAAGTCTATAATCCCGTCGCAGGCATTGTCCACCTCGCTCACCCATTCCGAGAGGCTGCCTATGTCCGATTGTAATGACCACCGCAGCTGAGCTATTTGTCCTCCAGAGGACCGACCTGGCTTTCGATAGCACTGTGGCAAGACTAGCCGAAGTAGAGGCTCAACTGGGCGAGACGGAAGAGTTGATAAGCGCCCGTGAGCGGGTGGATCAATGTCGGGAAGAGGTTCGCGAGATACAGGCACGTAAGAAGGAGTTGGACTTTCAGGCAGAAGAGGCGCGAGGAAAGGCCGCCGAGATCGAGAGAAAGCTGTACGGCGGTACCGTGAAAAACCCCAAAGAGCTGGAGGACTTCCAGGCGGATCTCACCTCTCTTCGGGGCCAGCTTGGGAAACGAGAGGACGCGCTTCTGGAGGCTATGCTTGAACTGGAGGAGGGCGAGGCGGCCCTGAAGGAGGCGGAGGGGGCGCTGGCGGAGATTGAGACATCCTGGAAGGCCGAGCAGGTCGCTCTTAGGGAGACGCAAGCGACGCTTAAGCAAGAGATCACGGAGTTGGAAGCGAAGCGTTTAGACCAGATCGAAGGCATGGATCGGGTGGCCCTCAGCTTGTACGGGATTCTCAGGGAGCGCCGGCAGGGCACCGCCGTCGCCGTAGTGGAGCGGGGTCTTTGTCAGGGCTGCCGCATAAGTCTACCCATGTCGATCCTTCAGAAGGCGCGCGCTGGCGTTGGCCTAGTGCAATGCGTTAGCTGTGAGCGTATCCTGCTGGTGAACTAGCGTGCGAGCTGTAGGTTACTTTCGAGAGAAAGGCGACGGGGGGCCCTTGGCCGAGCAGAGCAAGGCGTTCTTGGAGTTTTGCCACAGCAACGGCTACGAGGCGGCTGCTGTGTTTCTCGATGCTTCGCCGACGGTTGAGGAGGTCCCTGGCTTCCGGCAGATGATCGAGTTCCTCCGCAATCAGCGCGACCGGGGATTCATCATGGTGGCCGTGCCAGGCTTGGCCAGCCTGGGCGAGAACCTGACGGAGTCGGCTCGTCGATATTTCCAGCTCTCCAGCCTGGGTGTGAACGTCGTCACGCTGGACGGCGGCTCCGATGCGGGGGCCGAGTTGCTGAAACAGTGGGCGGTGGCGCGCAAGAACGGACGCTTGGGTGAGAAGGTGCGGGCGGCGATGCGCAAGAAGGCGGTCAAGGGTGAGGCTCTGGGCCGTCCCCCCTACGGTTACCGCGTAGGCCCCCGGCGGCGACTTCAGGTCATACCGGAAGAGGGTTCTGTGGTTCGGTATATCTTTAGGCTGTATCTGAAGGACGGCTTGGGGATACGGCGCATCGCTCGGCGCCTGAACGAAGAAGAGCTGCGCACCCGCCGCGGTTTGCAATGGAGCATGGTGACGGTGCGGGATCTCCTCCGCAACCGCGCCTATCTGGGTACCTACAGTCGTTTCGGTGTGAGGGTGCCTGCCAGTCATCCGCCCTTGATCTCACCCGTTGACTTCCAGCGGGTACAGGAACGGCTCGATGAGCGACGGCCCAAGTCCGCAGCCCGTGAGACCTCCCGCTTTCTCCTGTCCGGTCTTGCTTATTGCGGCTACTGCGGGAACAAGATGATTGGCGTGACTCGCAGACAGCGTTGGCAGCGGCGGACCGATGGCGAGATACGAACCGCCCTCTACCGCTATTACCAGTGCGAATCGCGGACGAACCGTAGCCTGTGTGACTATCACACGCGCCGCGCCGAGGCGCTGGAGGAGGAGGTGCGGGGGGAGCTTCTGAACGGGCGGGCGGAGATACCAGGGGTGATCGCAGATGATAAGGAGGCTCGCGCTGAGGGGCAGGGGAGGCAGCTTCGCGATAAGATGCGGCGGCTCGACCGCCGGCTAGAGCAATACCTGGACGCCGCCGCCAGCGGTCGTATCGACGAGGAGAGGCTTCTCTCCCTCGGCCTGGAGGTCGCCAATGAGCAGCTCGCTGCCGAGGAGGCCCTGGCTGAGCAGCAGCGGCAGGCGCAGCGGCAGGCCACGGAGGCGGAGCGGCGGCAGCACAGACGGGAGGCGCTAGCCCGCTGTCGGGAGCAGTGGGACCGACTGATGTTCCCTGAGCGATACGACCTGCTGAGGGAGCTTGTGGAGCGGGTGGTGGTGCGCGATGACTGCATTGAGGTCTGTTCAAGGCCGTAACTGGTGTGGCTGCCGGCAAGTGGATCATCTACAGTGATGGTGCCTCACGAGGGAATCCCGGTCCGGCCTCTATCGGCGCCGTAGTCTACGACGGCTCTGGACGTGAGCTCCACACTGTGTCTCGCCGCATCGGCCGGGCGACGAATAATGAGGCGGAGTACCGCTCCGCCATCGCTGGCCTGGAGGCGGCGCTCGCCCTGGGCGCGCGGGATGTGGAGCTGCGAATGGACTCCGAGTTAGTGGTGCGCCAGATCAACCAGATGTACAAGGTTCGCAACCCTTCCATGAGGCGGCTGTTCGGGCGCGTCAAGGACCTACAGTGGCGCTTCGCCTCGTTCGAGGTTCGGCACGTGGGGCGGGAGAAGAACCGCCGTGCGGACGGGCTGGCCAACGAAGCTTTCGACCGCGATTAGGACGTCACTGAGGGTGCTATCTTTCCCTCGCCATTGCAGCGGGGGCATGCGCCGGAACCATCACACGGCCTGCACACGTAGTGGCCCAGGCCCTTGCACTGCTCACAGGCGCCGCTTTTGCCCCCACAGGCGTCGCACACAACCTCGCCGATACCGTCGCACTCAGGGCAACTGCGGTTGCCCTTGCACATGGGACACTCCATCCATCGACCTCCTCAGCCGTCGCTCGCGAGCGAACAAGATTAGGATGCTGGAGTCGCGTCGCGTTACGGTCTTTGGTTGGTTGTCATATGAGGAGGATTAGGTTCAGATTCAGGGAGCGGTGCTATACTGGGATTGGCCCAGTAGACCGGGTGACCGCCGGTTCCCGCCCTAGGCGGGGACGGGAGGAAGGTCCGAGCTCCACCGGGCGGCGCGCTGGGTAACGCCCAGGCGGGGTGACCCGACGGAAAGTGGCACAGAAACATACCGCCCTCGTTACTGGGGGTAAGGGTGAAATGGTGGGGTAAGAGCCCACCGGCTCCGGCGTGAGCCGGAGGCCGGCCAAACCCCGCGCGGAGCAAGGCCAAATAGGAGGGCTTGCTTGCCCTCGGGCAGGCATAAGGGCGCCCGGCCCGGTGCCCTCGGGTTGGCCGCTTGACCCCGTCGGCAACGGCGGGGCTAGATTGATGGTCACCGGTCGCCTCAGGCGACTACAGGACTCGGCCTATAGGTCTACTGGGTCTTTATGGGAAACGAAACGGCCGCGAGGCCGTTTTTATCTTTGGCGATGATACTGAAGGATCTGGCTACTCACCTTCCGGGAGCGGATCTCGTCGGCTCCGGCGAGGTGGAGTTCAACGCCATCGAGTATGACTCGCGCCGCCTCCGACAGGGGGCACTGTTCGTGGCTGTGCCGGGGTTCACCGTGGATGGCCACAACTATCTGCAGCAAGCGATCGCGGCCGGCGCGGCGGCTCTCCTAGTGCAGGCGGATCGCCGTCCCAAGTGGGCGGGGCTGGCTGTGCCCTGTCTGGCGGTGCCCGACACGCGCGCGGCGCTTGCTGCGGCAGCGGCCGCCTTCTTCGGCTGGCCGGCTCGACGGCTCACCGTCATCGGTGTCACCGGCACCGATGGCAAGACGAGCCTCAGCCACCTCATCACCCATGTCCTGGAGTCGGCGGGCGAGCGCGTGGGGCTGATAAGCACCGCGGAGAACCGGGCCGCCGGGCGTGCGCTTGCTGACAGCGGCCGTTTCACCACGCCGCAGGCGCCGGAGGTGCAGTCCATGCTGGCGGAGATGGTGGAAGCCGGCTGCCGCCGCGCCGTGCTGGAGGCTACCTCCCACGGGCTGGCGCAGCACAGGCTCGACGGCTGCGAGTTCGACGTGGCGGTGATGACCAACGTGACCAGCGACCACATCGACTTCCACCGCTCGCAGGAGGAGTATCTGGCGGCGAAGGGCCGTCTGTTCCAAATGCTGGACACGGCTGTTGACAAGGGTATCGTCAAGACGGCCGTGCTGAATGTCGACGATTCTGCCCACCGTCGCTTTCGGTCGCTGACCCAGGCCCGGGTCGCCACCTACGGGCTTGACGCTCCGGCAGACGTCACCGCGGTTGACCTGCGGCCGGACGGTTGGGGTGTGCGCTTCCATCTGCGGACCGCCGCCGAAGAGGCGGAGGTTCGATTGGGCCGGCCGGGGACGTTCAACGTGGCGAACGCCCTCGCGGCGGTGGCGACCTGCTTGGCGCTGGAACTGGAGCTGCCCTCCATCGTGCGGGGCCTGGAATCCTGGCCGGGAGCGCCGGGCCGGATGGAGCGCGTAGACGAGGGGCAGCCGTTCAGCGTCGTCGTCGATTTCGCTCACGCGCCGCTGTCGCTGCGGCGCGTCCTCACGGAGCTGCGCAGCAGCAGCCGCGGCCGCATCATCGCCGTCTTCGGTTGCATCGGTGAGCGGGAGGTGGACCGGCGCTACGCGATGGGGCAAGCGGCGGCGGAGCTGGCCGACTACACATACGTCACGGACGACAACCCGTACTCCGAGGACAGGGACGCTATCATCGCCGAGATCGCCCGCGGGCTGCGTGAGGCTGGCAAGAAGGAAGGCCACGACTTCGCTGTCGTGTCCGACCGGCGCGAGGCGATCGCCCAGGCGCTGGCGATGGCGGTGGACGAGGACGTCGTGCTTCTGGCCGGTAAGGGCCACGAGCGCGAGGTGCACCTGGCCGGCGGCTCATATGAGTGTGATGACCGTGAGGTGGCGCGGCGGGTGCTGGCCGAGCTGTTCCCCGCGTGAGGATGAGGGCTACCCATATTCTTCAGTCTTCATCGGTACCCTTGTAGGGCGCTTGACGGGTGTGTTAGGATGCTTTGCAGAAAAGGAGGTGATGTGAATGGGTGATAGATCTAGCGATGGCCGTAGGCCTGTCCATTCGCACCGTCACCTCTCCGAGGTGCAGGTGTAATAGCTGAAAGGCGCGTGGACAGGTCTACGTGCCTAGCGCAAAAAACCAGCCGATCGCGGCTGGTTTTTTGTTGCCCGCGTGGGCTATCCTTCCTTCGATGGCTATGCAGCTTAATCTGACGCTTGTGGAGGAGCGGCTCAAGACTCGCTGTGTGGGCAGAAACCTCCTCTACCTGACGCGGACTCCCTCTACGCAGGACGTGGCCCGTGCGGAGGCAAAGCGAGGCGCCCCGGAGGGCACCGTCGTCCTCGCGGAGGAGCAGACGGCTGGGCGTGGCCGCCGGGGTCGCTCCTGGGTTTCGCCGGCGGGGAAGAACCTGTACCTCACCCTGGTCATGCAGCCGCCGGCCGCACAGCTTCGCGTCCTAAGCATCGTCTCACCGCTGGCGGTAGCGGAGGCGCTGGAGGAGGCTGTAGGGCTGCCGTCGCGCATCAAGTGGCCCAACGACGTGCTCGTTGGAGGCCGCAAGATCGCGGGCATACTCATCGAGACGGAGTTGGTGGGCGAGGCCGTTAAGTACGCCCTCGTAGGCATTGGGCTGAACGTGAACTTGGACGTGGGGGCAGCGCCGGAGATCGCCGATATCGCTACCAGCGTGCGACGGGAGCTGGGCCGCGACGGCTCGCGCGAGGAGCTGCTGGCGGCGCTGCTCAACGCCTTCGAGGCGCGCTATTCGGAGGCGCTGGAGAGCGACGCTGTCTTCCGGGCCTGGCGGTCGCGACTGGAGACGTTGGGACAGCGGGTGCGCGCCACGCTGGGCGAGCGCGTGGTGGAGGGCGTGGCCGAGGACGTTGACGCCGACGGCAGCCTGCTGATCAGGCGCGAGGACGGCTCCCTGGCGACCGTGGAAGCGGGCGACGTCACCCTTAGTGCCTAGGCGCGGCTCCTAACCCTTCTTCCCCTCTTTCTCCACCGGCACCTGGCTACGGCCGCCGCCCTGCCCGCCGCTATCGCCCCCCGTGCCCCGCATGAACTGGCTGATGATGTCGATCGGCACCGGGAAGATTATCGTGCTCTGACGCTCCGTCGAGATCTCGGTCAGGGTCTGGAGGTAGCGCAGCTGGAGCGTGGTGGGTGTGGCGGCCATAATCTTGCCGGCTTGGGCCAGCTTCTCGGCCGCCTGGAATTCGCCCTCGGCGTGGATGATCTTGGCGCGGCGCTCCCGCTCGGCCTCGGCCTGCTTGGCCATGGCGCGGATCATCTCCGGGGGCAACCCGATGTCGCGCACCTCGACGATCGTCACCTTGACGCCCCAGGGCTCGGTCGCCTCGTCGATGATCTGCTGCAACTGCTGGTTGACCTGATCTCGCTTGATCAGCAGTTCGTCCAGTTCGGACTGGCCGAGGACACTGCGCAGGGTGGTCTGAGCCACCAGAGAGGTAGCGCGGACGTAGTCCATCACCTTGACCACGGCATCGTTCGGGCTTGTGACGCGGAAGTAGACGACGGCGTCTACCTTGACGGTGACGTTGTCGCGGGTGATGACGTCCTGGCGTGGGACGTCCATGGTGACGATACGCAGGTCCACGATCACCATCCGCTCTACGATGGGGATGATGAGGAACAGCCCCGGCCCGCGGGCGCCGACGAGCCGTCCCAGGCGAAAGATGACGCCCCGTTGGTACTCGGGGACGATCTTCACCGCCAGGGGGAACAGGGGAATCACGAGGAAATACCCCATGACTGTCAACATCCGCGACAAAAAGCTATTGCCCGCCGGCGCGGCGTCTGGTTCTGGCTGAGTGGACATAAGCGTTATTCTCCTTCCGGTTGCTGCTGTTGTTGCTGCTGCTTCCTGACCTTCAGTCTAAGGCCTTGAACCTCCGTAATCACTACATGCTCCCCGCGCTGGATCGCGCCCTCCTCCGATTCAGCCGACCACATCTCTCCATCGAAGAAGACAAATCCTGTGGGATCGAGGGGAGAGCGGACCACGGCGCTGCGGCCGATGGCGGTCTCTATCCCCACCTGGGCGGGCATCCTGCGGATGCGGACGATGTTCACCAGCACGAAGACAACCATGGCTCCCATAGTGGCGGCCAGCCCGATGAGCAACGATCGGGAGACCTGGAACTCCGGCGGGTTGCCGCTGGTGAGGAGGAGGCCGCCCAGGATCAGGGCGACAACACCTCCGCCGCCTAATATCCCTCCGCTGGGCACGAAGATCTCCAGCCCGAATAGGACGAAGGCGAAGATAATCAGGGCCACGCCCGCCTCGTTGAACGGTATCACGCTCAAGGAGAAGAACCCCAGTATCAGGGCGATGACCCCGAACACACCGGGGAATATCACCCCCGGGTTGACGATCTCGATGAAGATCGCCAGGGAGCCTAACGATAGCAGCAAAAGCGCGATGTTCGGATCGGCGATCAGGTCCAGAAACCGCTCGGTGAGGCTCATGTTGTTAAACACGACGTCCGCGTCCGCTGTCTGGATTGTGACCTGCCGACCAGAACTCAGGGTGACCTCGCGTCCGTCTATCGAGTCCAGCAGTTCGTCCAGGTCGCCTGCAACGAAGTCGACGATGTTCTTGTCTACGGCCTCCCTAGCCGTGTAGGCCCGTGCCTCGGTGACAGTCTCCTCCAGCGCCTGGGAGTTCCTCCCCCTCACATCGGCGATGCTCCTTATGAGGGCCCTTGTGTCTTCCTCTATCTTCTTCTCCAGCGTCGTTGGCACATCCTCTCCGCCAGTAGTAATAGGGGAGGCAGCCCCGATGTTGGTGCCCGGCGCCATGACGGCCACGTTGGCGGCGGCCGTGATGAACGTCCCCGCCGAAGCCGCCCGAGCCCCTCGTGGGGATACATAGACGACGAGAGGGACTTCGGCGCCGAGGATCCTTTGCACAATATCGCGTGTCGAACTCAGCAGGCCGCCCGGCGTGTCCAGCCGGATCACCACGGCCGACGCATCCTCGTCTTCAGCGGCGTCTATGCCGCGGTCCAGGTATCGCTCCATCACGGGCCCAACGATGCCGTCGGTTGTTAGAATGTGGATAGCGTCCGCAGGCGCTCCCGGCCCGCCGCCGCAGGCGAAGCCGATCACTCCCAAGACGATGAACACGGCGGCGATGGTCAGCCGCAGGGAGCGGACGGGAGAAAACGATACGCTGCCGAAAGCGGTCATGTATGGAGTCTCGGAGCAATGGACGATGCAACGACATTATACAGTGGGCGAGCGGATGGTGCCGGTTCGTTGAATGGGCGCTGGCGCTGCGCTAGAATGAGGCACACCCCGCAGGAGATACATCGTATGGATAAACCTACGCGCTGTCGCGGCATGCGCGATATGCTGCCGGACGAGATGAGACGTTTTCGCCGCGTGGAAGAGGCGTTCCGAGCGGCCTGCCTTGGCTGGGGATACGAGGAGATTCGCACCCCGGTCCTGGAGTATCTCCACCTGTTCACCACGGCCGGAACTCTCTCGCCCCAGATGCTGGGCCGCGTCTACTCGTTCCTCGACTGGGATGGCTGGAGCGGCGAGCGCGTAGTGCTCCGGCCCGACTCCACAATCCCCTCGGCGCGGCTGTACGCCGACTCCCTGGACGGCGGCGACGTGGCCAAGCTGTTCTACGTCCAGAATGTGTTTCGCTTCGCGGAGGGCGACGAATCGCGAGAGGACTGGCAGTGCGGGGTTGAGCTCATCGGAGATAGCCAGCCCCAGGGTGATATTGAGCTTGTTCTGCTGGGGCGTGAGGTTCTCACTCACCTCGGCCTGCAGGTCGAGGTGAGGCTCTCCCACCCTGGGCTGGTGCGGGCGGTGCTGGCGCGGGCGGGGCTGGACGCCTCGGAGCAGCTAGCGCTGTACGACCGCATCCTGGATGGGGACGATTCGGCGCTTCGGGAGCTACAGGAGCGGTTGCCTGAAGTGGGCGGCTCTCTGGAGATGCTCCTGTCCATGGAAGGCGAAGGCGTGGCCTACCTCGGCAACCTGCGCAGCAGCTTCGGCGGGAGTATCCCCGAGCTGGAGCGGTCGTTAGACGAACTTGCTGTGGTGGCCGGCGCGCTTGAAGGCCTGGGCTGTCGTTGTCTGATATCGGCGGCGATGGTGCGAAACTTCGAGTACTATACCGGACCGGCGTTCCAGTTCGAGGTTGCGGGCCGCCGGGTCGGTAGCGGTGGACGCTACGACGCTCTGTTGTCGCTTATCGGCGGTCGGCAGGTGCCCGCGTCCGGTTTCGCCCTGGAAGCTGGAGCACTGGCCGGGTTGCTGTCGATGGAGGCGTCCGAGCGACGGATCGCCACGGTCGCCGTCAAGGCGGCCGACGGCGAGGCGCTGGCGTTGGCGTTCCGTCTGGCATCCACCCTGCGGGCCGAAGGGCTGACCGTTCAGGTGGCGGGAACGGCGCCGGATGGCGGCCCAAGCGTGGAAGTCGCGGGCGAAGAGTTCGTGCTCTCCGGCGTAGGCGGGAAGGCTCGTCGTTTGGCGAGCGTGGAGGCAGTGGCGGAGGCGCTGCGAGAGTCCGGCTGTGATTAAGCTCGCCCTCCCTGCGGGTGACCTGCGCACCCCCGTCTCTAACGTTCTCGATTCGGCCGGGCTGAGGGTCGAAGGCTATGGCGAGGGCTCCCGCACCTACATCCTCAGGGTTGGCGGGCACGAGGGGGTGATCGCGCGAGTCTTCCGTGAGAAGGACATCCCGATACAGATCGCGCTCGGCAACTACGACCTCGGCGTGTGTGGTTTAGCGTGGATCGAGGAGCTGCGCGCCCGGTTTCCCCAGCACCCGGTGGTGCCGCTGCGGGACATGGGCGTTGGGCGCTCGGGGTTGTACGTAGCGTCGGCGGCGGACGGTGGCCGTGAGGTCTCTTCGCTGGGCGGCCGGCGCGGCCTCCGCATCGCCAGCGAGTATCCGAACCTCGCGGAGGCGTTCGCTCTGGCGGCGAGGCTGCCCGCCTACCGCGTGCAGGCGGTATGGGGAGCGGCCGAGGCGTATCCCCCCGAGGACGCAGACCTGGCGGTTATAACCGCCGCAGATGAGGCTGCGGTGTCCACTCACGGTCTCATCCCCCTGCATCGCCTATTGGACGGCTCCGCCTGGCTAATTGCAAACGCCGGTAGCCTGGCGAGGAAGGACCTGAGCCCCTTGCTGGACCTACTGGCACGCGGCACTAGCCAGGGAGAAACGCCGCACCTGCGCCTGCCGCCACCGCTGCCGACGGGGGCCCAGAGCCGGCCGGCGGCCCCATTGCGCGCTGAGACGCTTCGGATGGCGTTGCCGGACGGTCACCAGCAGCGGCACGTGGTGGCGGCGCTCCGGGATGCCGGTCTTCTGCCTCCCCGAGGTTACGACGAATCGCAGTGCCTGCGCCGGCCCGAGAGTCCCATCGAGGGGCTGGAGATCAAGGTGATCCGCCCGCATGACATGCCTCAGCTCGTCGCCACGGGCGAAATGGATCTGGCGGTGACCGGTCGAGACTGTGTCAACGAGCACCTGAGTCGGTTCCCCTCCAGTCCTATCGAGGAAGTGATTGACCTGCAGCGGGCTCAGTTCAACCTCGCCGCGGTCGTAAGTGAGGGGGTGACTGCGTCCGACCTGAGTGGCGCCCTGGCGCACTGGCGGGCGCAGGGGCGGCAGGTGATCCGCGTGGCCTCCGAGTTTCCCGGCATCGCCGACGCCTACGCCCGTAGCCGTCACCTGGGGCGATATCAGGTCATACCTATCGCCGGGGCCTCCGAGGGCTTTGTGCCTGAGGACGCCGAACTGCTGATCGAAGGCACCGAGACCGGCAAGACTCTCGTTGAGAACGGGCTCAAGCCTATAGAGCTGCTGTTCCGCTCCACGACCTGCCTTGTCGCGGGCAAGGGACGAAAATTCCGGGGCCGCCGCCGTGAGGTGTTCGGCCACGTACTGTCTGCGCTGCGGTCGTCCACGAAGGCGGCGTAGACGGTCTGATACAATTGCCGCGAGGTCAGAAGTTGAAATGCCGCCGCTCGGATTGCACACCGTCGTCGCCAAGGAGGTGGGGGACCGCCTCCGTTACCACGTCTTGGATGAGGAGAGGGGAAATCTCTACCTGGGATCCACCGCGCCCGACATCCGTGTGATCACCCGCTGGGAGCGTGGGCGCACACACTTCTTCGACCTTTCCAACTTCGATGAGCAGAGCGGCGTCGCTGGCTTGTTCAACGCCTATCCGCGGCTGCGTGAGCCCGGCAGCCTCGGTGCGGGGACCGTGGCTTTCATGGCTGGCTACGTCACGCATCTGGTAATGGATGAGCTGTGGATCAACACTATATATCGCCCCTTCTTCGGCGTGCGCTCTCCTTTGGGCGGGGACCTGCGAGCCAACATCATGGACCGGGCGATTCAATTCTCTCTCGACCGGCAGAAACGCATCGACCGGGAGCTGATGGCCCACGTTTTGGACGAGGTCGCCCGCTCCGACCTGGCGCTGGAGATCGACTTCATAGACGAGAAAACGCTGCACCGCTGGAAGGAAGTCATCCTGGACGTGGTTAGCTCTTCCCCTGACTGGGAGCGGTTTCGGAACATCGCCGACCGCCACCTGCGGGAGGCCGGGATCGAATCCCCGGAGCAGTTCAAGGAGTTTCTGCGGTCGCTGCCGGACCTGGTGGACGAGACGTTGCGCTATCTGACCGAGGAGCGGCTCCGTGAGTTCATGGACCTCTCCGTGGAGCATGGCGTAGGCGCGGTGAAGGAGTACTTAGAGTGCGAATAGCGCGCGGAATGGACGAAGCGAGGAGTACGGTTCTCCATCGCACGCCGTTGGAGGCGGTGGAGCTCCCCTCCGTCGTGCGGGAGACGATACGCCGCACGTTCGACGCTGATCTGGGCGTGGCCGAGGTGGTGGACCGTATCCTGCGCGACGTTCGCGAGCAGGGCGACTCGGCCGTGGCGCGGTACAATCAGGAGATCGACGGCGTCGCCGGCGATCAGGCTCGCTCTCTTGAGGTCACATCCACGGAGATTGAGGACGCTTATGGACACCTCGATGCCGGCCTGGTCCGCGCGCTACGGGAGGCGGCTGTTCAGATTCGGCGCTTCCACGAGAGGCAGATGGAGCACGCTCTGCGGGACTTTCGGAAGGACGGCGTGGGCCAGCAGGTTCGCCCGCTCTCCCGAGTCGGCATGTACGTGCCTGGCAGGGCAGCCGTTTATCCTTCCACCGTCCTCATGATAGCCATACCGGCGATGGTCGCCGGCGTAGAGGAGTTGATAATGGCCACGCCGGTCCAGCCGGACGGGAGCGTGTCGCCGCTGAAGCTGGTCGCGGCTCACATCGCGGGAGTGAGTCGGGTGTTCCGTGCGGGGGGCGTGCAGGGCATCGCCGCCCTTGTCTACGGCACGGACTCCATACCGCGGGTGGATAAGATCTGCGGCCCGGGGAACGTATTCGTGACCGAGGCGAAGAAGAGGGTTTACGGCATAGTTGGCCTGGATGGTGTGTTCGGGCCTTCAGAGACGGTCGTGATCGCCGATGGCGGCGCTGATGCCAAGCTGGTGGCGGCCGACCTCCTGGCAGGGGCCGAACACGATGAGCTGGCGACCGCGATCCTCATCTCCACCTCCGATGAACTGGTGAGCAAGGTGTTAGGCGATCTCCAGTCGCAGGTGGCCGGGCTCGGGCGTCAGCAGGTCGCTCGCGTGTCGCTGGAGGCGCGCGGCGGCGTCGCCGTGGTAGACGATCTAGACCAGGCGCTTGAGCTGGCCAACGAGTTTGCGCCGGAGCACCTCTGCCTGCACGTCGACAAGCCGGAGCAGTTGGTGAAGAAGGTGCGCAACGCGGGCGCCGTGTTCGTCGGTGCAGAATCCGCGGAGTCCATCGGCGACTTTACGGCGGGGCCCAGCCACGTGATGCCCACCGGGGGCAGCGCCCGTTTCGCCTCGCCCCTCGGCGTGCAGGACTTTCTCAAGGCGACCAGCGTCGTCGCTCTTGACGACAAGGCGCTGGCGAAGCTGGGCCCGGCGGCCGCCGCCATAGCGCGGGCGGAGGGATTCGAGGGCCACGCGCGGGCCATCGAGCGAAGGCTGGAGAGGCGGCGCTAACGTGCGCGAGCCTCCCGACAAGGATATCCTGCGGCTGGCCCGGCAAGACCTGGTAGCGATGCCCGGCTATGCGTCGGTGGAACCACCGGAGATCCTAGCCAAGCGATTGGGTATCCCAGAGGAGCGAATCGTCAAGCTGGATGGGAACGAGAACCCGTATGGCTCCTCCACTAAGGTGCGCGAGGCGCTGGCCAGCTTTCCGCGCTATCACATCTATCCCGACCCTGAGCAGCGGCGGATGAGGGAGGCGATCGCCGAGTACGTGGGGGCCGACCCGGACCGGATCGTTGTCGGCAACGGCTCCGATGAGCTGCTGGACCTGACGGGCCGGCTCTTCCTCTCGCCGGGTGACGGTGTGGTGAACGCGCCGCCCACGTTCGGCATCTACGAGTTTGTTGCCCGCACCTACGGCGCGCAGGTCGTGGAGGTTCCCCGCCGCGAGGACTTCGCGCTGGACCTTGAGCCGATGGAGAAGGCGCTGGCGACCGGGGCCAAGCTGATCTTCCTCGCCTCGCCGAACAACCCGACGGGCAACGCCGTCGCTCTCGAGGAGTTGGAGCGGCTCCTCGCGCACGATGCGGTGGTCGTGGTCGACGAGGCGTATGCGGAGTTCGCGGATGGCAGCTTCCTGGCGCTGGCGGCGGAGCGCGATAACCTTATTGTGACGCGAACGTTCAGTAAGTGGGCGGGGCTGGCGGGGTTGAGAGCGGGATATGGGGTGTTTCCCCGCGCCGTGGCGGAGACCATCCGCAAAATCAAGATGCCGTACAACATGAACGTGGCGGCGCAGGCGGCCGTGCTCGCTTCCCTGGAGGACAGGGAGGCGCTGGTCGAAAACGTCAAGCTGATCGTCGACGAGCGGGAGCGAATGGCGGAGCGTCTGGCAGGGTTCCCCTGGCTGCGCGTCTACCCCTCGCGCGCCAACTTCCTGCTCTGCCAGGTGCAGGGCCGCTCGGCGACGGAGGTGCAGGCGCAGCTCCGGGAGCGAGGGGTGCTCGTACGCCATTTCGACTCGCCCGGCGTGCGCGGCTGCCTGCGCATCAGCGTGGGCCGGCCCCAGGATACGGATCGCCTGGTGGAGGCGCTGGCCGAGATCGGAGCCGCTGTTGTCTGACGCGAGTGCCCGCAGGGCCGTCGTCCGCAGGCAGACGCGGGAGACGGACGTATCGGTGGAGCTGACGCTGGAGGGCAGCGGCCGCTACCAGGTGTCCACCGGCATCGGCATGCTGGATCACATGCTGGAGCAGCTGGCCCGGCACGGCATGTTCGACATAACCGTCGAGGCGAGCGGTGACATCGAGCGCGACCCGCACCACCTGGTGGAGGATGTGGGGCTGGTGCTGGGCCAGGCGCTGAACGAGGCGCTAGGCGAGCGGCGAGGCATCACCCGTTTCGGCCACGCCATCGTGCCGATGGACGAGGCGCTCGTGTTGGTGGCGGTGGACCTGGGCGGCCGCGGTCACGCCGGCATCCAGTTCAACTTCGAGCGGGAGATGCTGGGACAGCTCCCGACGGAGAACATCTGCCACTTCCTGTCCGCCTTCGCGAGTGAGGGCCGCCTCAACCTGCACGTGCGGGAGCTGGCCGGCGAGAACGACCACCACCGCGTGGAGGCCGCGTTCAAGGCGCTGGCGCTGTCCCTGCGCCAGGCCGTGACGATTGACGTGCGGGCCGCGGGCGAGATCCCCAGCACGAAACAGACCCTCGGCTAGGAAGGGGGCGCTATGGTTCGGCTGAATCTGGGTGTTGGCATCATCTTCGTTTCCCTGATCCTCATCGCCTGCGGCGGCAGCGCTAGCCTGGCGCCCACGCCGACGGCCGAGGTGCAGGCGCCCACGCCTGAGCCTACGCCGACGCTGGAGGCAGCCGCGCCCGAGCCCGCCGTCCAGACGCTCGCATTCATCGACGACGGCGATCTCTGGCTGGTCAACGCCGACGGCACCGACAGGCGGCGCATCACCCAGTTCGGCGGCACTGA
>CAJXNA010000005.1 GCA_913056415.1 uncultured Chloroflexota bacterium
TACGCTGGCCCGTCCTGAGCGGAGCCTGCCCTGAGCTTGCCGAACGGGTCGAAGGGCCGGAAGTGGCGGATGTCCAGGATGGAGCCCTCCCGCTCCTCCGCCGGTTTCCATACCGCTTTCACCTTCATACCGATGTGAATCTCCTCCGGCCTGACATCGCCCAGGTAGTGCAGCAGGCCTCCCTGACTGGAGCCGTCGATCTCGATCACCGCTACCAGGATCGGCTCCTCGACGCGGCTCGCGTCCCAGCGCAGGTGCGAGAGCGAGTAGGTGTTGACGCTGCCGCTGTCCCGCACGAACTGCCAGGTGTCGGTGGGGCGGAAGCAGCGCTCGCAGAACATCCGCGGCGGCACCAGCACCCGCTGACAGCGGTGGCAGCTCCGGCCGATGATGCGGCCGTTCTTCAGCTCGCGGAGGAAGCGGCCTATCGCCACGCCCGTATCCCATTCGTAGCGCAGCGACGCAGGCCACTTCAGGGTGAGCACCTTCCCCTGCTGCATAGCCTCGTCGCTGAGCGGGGTGCCGGGGAGCGTACGCTCCTGCATCAATCGGCCCTCATCACCACTACCGTACCCACCTGCATCAGGTCGCCCCAGGCCTGGGCCAGCCCCACCTTGGGCTGCCCCGGCACCTGGCGCCGGCCCGCCTCGCCCCTGAGCTGCCAGAAGATCTCCGCCACCTTCATCAGCCCCGCCGCGGCGATCGGGTTGCCCACGCCGAGCAGACCGCCGGAGGGAGAGACCGGCATGTCGCCGTTGCGCTGGGTCACGCCGTCGGCGGTGATCTTCGGCGCCTGCCCCTTGTCGCAGAGCAGCAGCCCCTCCAGGTGGTGCAGCTCCTTGTAGGAGAACGGGTCGTACGGCTCCACCACGTTGATCTGCTTCCGCGGCTCCGTGATCCCCGCCATCTTGTAGGCCATGCGCGCCGCCCGCTCCACGTAGCTGGGATAAGCCAGATCGCGGTTGGTCCAGTAGGCGGTGTCCAGGTTCCAGCCGATGCCGTCGATCCACACCGGCTTGTCGCTGATTCGCCGCGCCACGTCCTCAGAGGCGAGGACGATGGCGGCGGCGCCGTCGCTCACCGGGCTGACGTCCAGCCGGTTTACCGGCGACACCATCACCTCGGACTGCATCACGTCCTTGACCGTGATCTCCTCCGCCACGTGCGTCGAAGGGTGGTCCAGGCCGTTGCGCTTATTCTTCACGGAGACGAGGGCGATCTCCTCCTTGGTGATGCCGTAGGTATCCATGTAGCGCTGCATCTCCAGGGCGAAGATCCAGATCAGGTTCGGCTCCAGCGGACGCTCCAGGATATTGTCGAAGATGGTGACGAAAGCGCCTTGAGGGTGCGGGTGGCAGGTGGACATCTTCTCCTCCGCCACCACCAGGCAGACGTCGAACAGGCCGGAGGCGACGTTGAACCAGGCGTGGATCGGCATCAGGACGCCGGTGCCGCCGCCGGCGTAGGGCCGCGTCACCGGCCGCCCCCAGCCGCCTGCGCCCGGCGACAGGTATTCGCCCTTCATGTGCACCCCGTCGAAGGCGTCCGGCGCCGAGCCGAGGGCCACGCTGTCCACGTCCTTCAGCCCCAGCCCGCATGACTCCAGCGCCTGGCTGGCGGCCAGCCAGGCCAGCTCCGGCCCCGTCTCCTGGGCGCGGCGCATGAACCGTGTGAGGCCGGCGCCGACTACTGCTACTTTGCGCATGGCATCGCCTTTGCTACGTCTCTAGTCACGGCTCAGCACCACTACCGCCCCCGTCGCCGTGGGGACGCCCCGCCACGATTGGGCCAGTCCGGTCTTCGCCTTCTTGATCTGCCGCGGACCGGCCTCGCCGCGGAGCTGCGCCACCACCTCCGCCACCTTCTGCCCGCCGCTCGCCTCGAACAGCTGCCCCACGCCGAGGGAGCCGCCGGACACGTTCACCGGCAGGTCGCCCTCGCGGGCGGTGGCGCCATCCGCCGTCGCCGCGCCGGCGCGCCCCGGCCCGAACAGCCCCAGCGCCTCAAGGTGCTGCGGCTCCTTGTAGGAGTAGCTATCGTCCACCTCCGCGAAGTCGATCTGCTTGCGCGGATCACGGATCCCGGCCATGCGATAGGCCATCTCGGCGGCGCTCCTGGCGTAGTCCGCAGATGCTCCGTCCGTACCCGCAGTGATGCCGCTGCCGGTGGACCAGCCGATGCCGCGCACCCAGACGGGTTGCCCTTTCAGCTTCTTCGCACGCTCCTCGGACGCCAGGACGATCACCAGCGCGCCGTCAGCCGGGGCGCTCACCTCCAGCTCCGAGAGCGGAGCGAAGGCGGGAGGCGAGGCGAGAACGTCCTGTGGGTCAATCGCGGCGGCGTGGGCGGCGCTGGGGTTCGCCAGGGCGTTGCGCCGGTTCTTGGCGACCACGTGAGCGCACTGCTCGCGGGTAGTGCCGGTCGCCGCCAGGTATGCGGACGCCTCCAGCCCCGCCATGGCATGGGCGCTGAAGCCCAGCGGCCGCACGAAGATCGGGTCGAGGGCGAAGGCGTGCAGCTCGCCCGGCGTGACCACGTTGGACGCCTTACTGTGCGCCTCCACCGATACCACGTCCACGATGCCGCTGGCGATCTGCATGTAGGCCGTCGCCAGCCCCTGTATCGTGTCCCCGCCCACGGTGTAGACGGGCCGCTCGGCGCCGCCGATCTGGTCCGGCACGTATTCGTCGAAGATGCTGGTGCCCTCGGCCAGGTCCTCGGAGCAGGTCAGGAAGGAGTCGATCTCGCTGCGGGCGTCCAGGCCGGCGTCCTCGTAGGCGCGGGTAGCCGCCTCGAACATGAGCTCCTTGTAGGAGAGCCCCGGGCTGGTGGCCCGGAACGCTGTGTGGCCTACACCGATGATGGCGACTTTCGCTGGCATGTCTTGAGTGCGGCTGAACTGCCGAGGGATAAGTCTACCCTAAGCGACCTCCCATTGGCGAGGCCTAGCGGCGCGGCTTTGCGCGTTGACAGCCTGGGGCTGTCCTGAGAGAATGTAATAGGCGACTCGTATCTCTGCAATCGAAGGTAGCAATACCAGCGATAGATGGGGGTTGATCTGGGAAAGGTAGGTCGTGGAGGAGTTTGACCTGGTCGCCGTCGGTGGCGGCAACGGTGGTTACACCGCCGCAATTCGCGCCACCCAGTTGGGCCTCACAGCAGCCCTGATCGAACGAGAGAAGGTCGGCGGCGTCTGCCTCCACAAAGGTTGTATCCCCACCAAGCTCCTGCTGGAAACCGCCCAGAACCTCTCGTTGGTCCGCAAGAGCCGAACCTTCGGCATCACCGCTGATAACATCTCGCTCGACTACGGCCTGCTTGCCGCCCGTCAGGATCAGGTTGTGGGCGCCCTCCACAAGAGTCTGCGCTCGCTCATCCAGAAGCACAAGGTGGAGATCATCCAGGGCGAAGCACGGCTCCTCTCGCCCACGCAAGTGGAGGTAGACGGCCGCCGTTTGGAGGCGAAGAACGTCGTCCTCGCCACCGGCTCCAAGCCGAAGAGCCTGCCCGGGCTGGAGCCGGACGGCCTGCGCATCCTCACCAGCGACCACTGCCTGGAGATGACCGAGGTGCCCAAGTCGCTGGCCGTCATCGGCGCCGGATCAGTCGGCCTGGAGTTCGCCTCCTTCTTCCTGGACGTGGGTGCGGAGGTCACCATCATCGAGGCGCTGCCCCATCTTCTCCCCCTTGAGGACGCCAGCCTGGGAAACGGCATCGAAAAGCTGCTTGCCGCCCGCGGCGCTGTCGTCCTCACCGCCGCTACCGTCCGCCCCGAGGCCACGCGCACCTTCGATAACGTAGTGGAGCTCACCATCGAGCGTGATGGTCAAGAGCAGACCGTGCAGTCCGAGAAGGTGCTCGTCGCTATCGGCCGGGAGGGTCTGACCGAAGGCCTCGGGTTGGAGAACACAAACGTTAAGGTCGAACGGAGTTCCGTACAGGTTGATGGCAGCTACCGCACCGATGAGCCTAGCATCTTCGCCGTTGGCGACCTCATCGGCGGATTGCAGCTCGCCCACGTGGCCGCCGCCGAGGGCTACCTCGCCGCCGAGGCGGCTGCCGGCAAGGACGTGGAGCCGCTGGACTACAATCGCGTCCCCCGCGTCGCCTACACCCGGCCCCACGTCGCCGCGGTCGGCCTCAGCGAAGGGCAGGCGAAGGAGCTGGGCGGCAACGTGAAGACGCAGCGGTTCTCCTTTCGCAACAACGCTATGGCCCTCATCCATGACGAGACGGAAGGCTTCGTTAAGCTCGTCTACGACGCTGACTCCGGCGACATCCTGGGCGCCCACATCCTGGGCCACCAGGCGGGGGAGCTTATCGCAGAGGCGGCGCTGGCCCGCTTCCTCAACGCCTCTGCCTGGGAGATGGGTACAAACGTTCACCCTCACCCCAGCCTGAGCGAAGTGATGGGCGAGGCGGCGCAACTTTCAGCAGGCATCAGCATCTATTGGTAAGGAGGGGATGCAAGGTGGTATCGGTAAGGGAATCTCCAACCGAGCTGGGCCTGAGCAATGACCAGCTCCTGGATGTGCTCTACAAGATGATGCTCTCCCGCGCCGTAGGGCAGCGGGAGCGAATGTTGAACCGGATGGGCAAGGCCCCCTTCGCCGTCACCGGCGAAGGCCACGAGGCGACGCAGGTCGGTACCGCTTACGCCCTGGTGTCCGGCAAGGACTGGGCGTTCCCGTACTACCGCGATATAGGCGTCGCCCTCACCCTCGGTCAGACCGCGCGCGACCTGATGCTGGAGTTTCTGGCGCGGGGCGAGAACGTCAGCTCCGGCGGCCGCAACATGCCCTCGCACTTCAGCGATCCAAAGCTGCGCATCGTCTCCGGCTCGGCGCCGGTAGCCACTCAGATGCCGCACGCCGTTGGCACCGCCTTCGCCGGCAAGCTCCGCGGCCTGGACGAGGTGTCGATGGTCTGGTTCGGCGATGGCGCCACCTCCAAGGGCGACTGCCACGAGGCGATGAACTTCGCCGGCGTCCACAAGCTGCCGGTCGTCTTCGTCTGCGAGAACAACCAGTACGCGATCTCCGTTCACTGGACGAAGCAGATGGCGGTGGAGAACGTGGCCGTCCGCGCCCAGGGCTACGGCTTCCCCGGCGTGACGGTGGACGGCAACGACGTGCTGGCCGTCTACGGCGCGGCCAAGGAGGCAGTCGAGAGGGCACGCCGCGGCGACGGCCCCACCTTCATCGAGGCCAAGACCTACCGCCTCGTCCCCCACACCAGCGACGATGACGACCGCCGCTACCGCTCCCGCGAGGAGGTTGAGGAGTGGAGCAAGAAGGACCCGATCCCGCGCTTCCAGGCCTACCTGGAGGAGCATGGCTTGCTGGATGAGAAGACCCGAGACGAGCTGGCCAAGAAGGCGGCGCAAGAGGTGGACGCAGCCACCGAGTACGCCGAGAACGCACCGCTGCCCGATCCGGAGACCGCGCTCAGGCACGTCTTCGCGGAGTGAGTCAAGAGATGAGCGTGAGTCGTATCAAAGTTGAGAGCTCCCAATTGAGTTGGGGGAACTGATGAGGAGGAAGGGATGGTTACTGTAAAGGATATGCCCGGCATACTGGGCCTCACTGACAGTCAATCGCTGGATATCTACTACAAGATGGTTCTATCTCGGGCAGCTAGCGCTCGCCAGCGCGTTCTTCAGCGAATGGGCAAAGGCTCCATCACTTACAGTGGCGAGGGGCATGAGGCGACCCAGGTGGGCACCGCTTACGCCCTGACACCTGGTCATGACTGGATCTTCACTTATTATCGAGACGTGGGTGTGGTTCTCACTATCGGCATGACCGCCCGCGATGTCCTCATGGCCTTCTTTGCCCGCAAAGAGGACATCAGCAGCGGCGGCCGTAACATGCCTAGCCACTTCTCCCATCCTAAATTGCGAATTGTCTCCGAAGGCGCCCCCGTGGCCACTCAGCTCCCGCACGCCGTTGGCACCGCCTTCGCCGGCAAGCTCCGCGGCCTGGACGAGGTGTCGATGGTCTGGTTCGGCGATGGCGCCACCTCCAAGGGCGACTGCCACGAGGCGATGAACTTCGCCGGCGTCCACAAGCTGCCGGTCGTCTTCGTCTGCGAGAACAACCAGTACGCCATCTCCGTCCACTGGACGAAGCAGATGGCGGTGGAGAACGTGGCCGTGCGCGCCCAGGGCTACGGCTTCCCCGGCGTGACGGTGGATGGCAACGACGTGCTGGCGGTCTACCGCGCGGCCAAAGAGGCGGTGGAGAGGGCCCGCCGCGGCGACGGCCCCACCTTCATCGAGGCCAAGACCTACCGGCTCGTCCCCCATAGCAGCGACGATGACGACCGCCGCTACCGCTCCAGCGAGGAGGTGGAGGAGTGGAGCGAGAAAGACCCGATCCCGCGCTTCCAGGCCTACCTGGAGGGGCATGGCCTGCTGGATGAGAAGACCAGGGACGAGCTGACCAAGAAGGCGGCGGAAGAGGTGGACGCCGCCACCGAGTACGCTGAGAACGCGCCGCTGCCCGATCCGGAAACCGCGCTGAGGCACGTCTTCGCGGAAGAGGAGGTGGCGTAATGGCTGAGAAGAACATGGTTGAGGCGATCAACGATGCCATGTTGGAGGAGATGAAGCGTGACCCGCGCGTAATGCTCCTGGGTGAGGACGTGGGCGGAGGTGGTGTCTTCCGCGCTACCCAGGGCCTCCGCGATGAGTTCGGCCCCGACCGCTGCTTCGATACGCCCCTGGCGGAGTCCGCCATCATCGGCGTCGCCATCGGCGCCTCCCTCAACGGCATCGTTCCCATCGCCGAGATCCAGTTCGCGGACTTCATCCATCCCGCCATGGACCAGATCGTGAGCGAGGCCGCCCGTCTGCGCTACCGCTCCAACGGCGGCTGGGGCTGCCCCATCACCGTCCGCGCTCCCTATGGCAGCGGCATCCACGGCGGCCCTTACCATTCCCAGAGCATCGAGGCGATCTACGGCCACGTACCCGGCCTCAAGGTCGTCTGCGTCGCTACGCCCTATGACGCCAAGGGCCTCCTCAAGTCGGCGATACGCGATCCGGACCCCGTCCTCTTCCTCGAGCACAAGAGAGCCTACCGGCTGTACCGTCAGGATCTCCCGGATGACGATTTCACCGTCCCGATCGGCGAAGCGGAGGTGAAGCGCGAGGGCTCGGATATCACCCTTATCACCTACGGCATGATGATGCACCACTCCCTCAAGGCCGCCGAAACCGCCCAGGATGAGGACGGCGCCAGCGTGGAGGTGATCGACCTGCGCACCATCTCGCCGCTGGACAAGAAGACCGTCCTGAAATCCGTCGAGAAGACAGGCAAGGCGCTGGTGGTGTACGAGGACAACCTCACCGGTGGCTTCGGCGCAGAGGTTGCTGCTATTATTGCCCAGGAGGCGTTCGAGTTCCTGGACGGCCCCGTGACCAGGGTCGCTTCGCCGGACGTCCCCATCTCGCCTTACGCCGGCGTCCTGGAGGAGTACCTGCTCCCCAACCCGGAGAAGATAGCGAAAGCGATAAGAGACCTCGCCGCCTATTAAGGGAGGGCGCTCATGACCACCACCCTGACGATGCCCGAAGTGGGCGAGACCGTCACGGAGGGCACCATCGAGCGGTGGCTCAAGAAGCCCGGCGACCACGTAGACAAGTACGAGCCGATCGTCGAGATCAACACCGATAAGGTGGACGTGGAGATCCCTTCTCCCGTCACGGGCACGGTGACTGAGCTCCTCGTCGAGGAAGGCGCGGTCGTCGAGGTCGGCGCGCCGCTGGCCATCATCGAGGAGGTCGCTGGCGAGACCCCGGCTGAGACGCCGTCGCTCACCCCGAAAGAGGAGGCCGCGAAGCCGAAGGCTGAGGCGCCGCCTCGGGAGCGGGCCGCGGCCAAGCGCGGCGAGCCCGCGTCTCGGCGGGCCACTCCCCGCGTGCGCAAGCTGGCTGAGGAGCTGGGCGTGGACCTGGCGCAGGTGCAGGGCAGCGGCCCCGGTGGCCGGATCATAGAGGACGATGTCCGCGCCTTCGGGGGGCGGCGAGAGAAGCCGCCAGCGGGCGTGGCCCCGGCCGGGCCGGTGGAGCAGGAGGAGGAGACGCTACCCCTCACCGCCATCCGTCGCACTATCGCCCGACGCATGGCAGACTCAAAGTTCAGCGCCCCCCACGCCTGGCTCGTGATGGAGGCCGATGTCACCGGCCTCGTCCGCCTGCGTCAGGCGCAGAGAGAGGCGTTCCGCGAACGCGAGGGGGTGGACCTAACCTACCTTCCGTTCGTCGTGGCCGCCGCCGCCCAGGGGCTGCGCGAGAGCCCGGCCCTCAACGCCTCCTGGGCGGAGGAGAAGATCGTCCTCAAGAAGCGTATCCACATCGGCATCGCCGTCGCCGCCGACCAGGGTCTCCTCGTCCCCGTCGTTCACGACGCCGACCGCCTGAGCGTAGCCGGCTTGGCCCGCGCCGTACACGACGCCTCCCAGCGGGCCCGCGATGGCAAGCTGCGACTGCAGGACGTGCAAGGCGGCACGTTCACCGTGGACAACACCGGCTCGTTCGGCTCCATCATCAGCATGCCCATCATCAACCTGGGCCAGGCCGCCATCCTCGCCCTGGAGGCGATCACCAAGCGACCTGTTATCTTGGAGAACGACGCCATAGCCGTTCGCTCCGTGGTCAACCTCTGTCTCTCTTTCGACCATCGCATCTTGGACGGCGCCCAGGCGGGCGAATTCCTTCGCTCCCTCGTCCAACGATTGGAGGGCTACGGCCCGGACTCACCCCTGGAATGAACGAGCGCCATCCGCCCTGCACGGCTCGCTGGCTGGGCCGGGTCGACTACGAGGAGGCCTGGGCGCTGCAACGCGAGCTGGCGGTCCGCCGCGCCACGGGCGAGATCGAGGACACGCTCCTCCTGCTGGAGCACCCGCCTGTCTACACCACCGGCCGCCGTACGCACGGCGACCGTCTCCTCGTCCCCGCCGAGGCGCTCGGCGCGCCCCTGCTGGAGGTAGACCGCGGCGGCGACATCACCTTCCACGGCCCCGGCCAGCTTATCGCCTACCCGATCATCGGCCTGGGCGCCCGTCCCCGTGGCGTTCAGGCCTACGTTCGCGGCCTGGAGGAGACGATTATCCGCACCCTTGCCGGCTACGGCATCGAGGCCGAAAGGGATGAGAACCTCACGGGCGTCTGGATCGGCCGCGACAAGGTTGCCGCCATCGGCGTGCGGGTGAGCCGGCCCGGTGGAGCGGCGGGGGGCTGGGTGAGCAGCCACGGCCTCGCCCTCAACGTCAGCGTCGACTTAGCGTGGTTCGAGCGCATCGTGTCCTGCGGCATCGCTGATCGCGGCGTCACCTCCATGGAGAGGGTGCTGGGGCGTTCGCTACCGCTGACGCGGGTGGCTGAGCGTCTGGCTTGCCAGTTCGCCGTCGTCTTCGGCCGCGATGTTAGTTCGCTGGATGCCTCTCCCGTCCCGCCGCAAGCCTCCCTGATCTGACAAAGGGCCGCGCCTTCTTAGATATTCTCTCCATCACGCCAAAATACCCCTCTAGAGAGACGCGCCGTACTGGTACGCGTCGCAGGCTAGACCTATCGGCAAGCTCAGCGCTAGGCTTAGGGCACCACCGGAAGGAGAAAGCCACGAACGACGCGATTTCTCGTATCTACGGTCCATTTGGGACGCCGCTAGGGAAGGCATTCGGGCCGATTGTCGCACCGCGCACCTACTTGCGAGCGCTCCACCTACTGGCAATGTTCCCTCTGGGAATTGCCTACTTTGTCGGCCTTGTCGTCGCGCTGGCGGTCGGCGGGGCCATGATCTGGACCATCGTTGGTCCGGTGTTGCTGATCGCGACCCTATTTCTATCCCGTTGGGCTGGCGACGCCGAGGCGTGGGTCGTTCGAAAGGTGGCTCAGATCGAGCTTCGACGTCCGCCGACCGCAATTGAAGCCGGACAGTCCGCTCGGTCCCAAGTATGGATGCGCCTCATCGACCCCACTACGTGGACCGGCCTTGTCTACCTATTCGCGCAGTTCCCCATTGGCATCGCCGCGTTCGTTGGCCTCATTGTGGCGAGCGTCATCACGGGCGTCTTCATCAGCGCACCGGCGGTGATCGCTCTTTCCGGCCCTCACCTGCACTTCGGGGCGAATGGCCCCCAGGTCGACACTGTCCGAAGTCTCGTGCTAGTTCCATTGGGTCTGCTCATGTTCCTGGCCACTGTACATCTCGTCAACATAGCTTCAGCTCTTCACGCGTCATGGGCAAGGCTGATGCTCGGAACTCGGGCCAGGAATATCCCAACGGTACCCGCCGAGATCGAGCCTACCTCGGGCGGTCCGGAGGGAGGTTCTAGGGCCTCGATAGAGGAGTCACAGGCGGCGCCCGCCGAGGGGCTCACAGGCATCGCCGCCCTGACACGCAGAGAGAAGGAGGTCCTCGGGCTTATCGCCCGAGGACACTCCAACGCCGAGATCGCGGAGGCGTTCGTTATCAGCGAAGGCACGGTCAAGACCCACGTGAAGCGCGTCCTCTCCAAGCTTGATCTTCGAGACCGTACTCAGGCTGCGTCGTTCGCCTATGAGATTGGTTTCGTCACGCCCGGTGACACCGCTTCAGCGGATGTTCCAACTCCTATTGGCAGCCGCCGCCGCACCGGCTGAAACATGCGCGACTCGTGGACTAACGCTGCGCACAGAAAGCAGATGGTCGAACCAGTCGCGCTGTACTGACTCGTTGTTACCCTGTTCAGAGGACCGTGAAAGGGAAGGTTGAATGCGCATATCGATGCCCGAACGGAAGCTATCCTAGACGCGGCGATGAAGATGATCGTGCAGAAGGGCGTCCATGGCGCTACTATTGAGGAGATCGCGACGGAGGCAGGCCTGAGCGCCGGCGTCATGCTGCTGGCCTGCCATTTGGGGGCCCACCAGTTAGACCTGGAACTCCAAGAAGGCGCGGATACGGACGCCCTGTTGGCAGGCGTCACAGAAATGTTGCACAGATTCGCCCCTCTGGCGAAGTAGGAGGAGGAACACAAACCATGACATCCGCCCCGTTGGCCAAACCGCATACCAAGGAAAGAGAGGTACAGTTGACGTCTCAGGATGAAGTCATCATCCAGGCGACCGATATCGTAAAGACCTATGACACAGGCAAGGTGAAGGTCGAAGCGCTCCGCGGCGTCAGCCTCACGATCGAACGAGGGGAGATGGTGGCCATCATGGGCCCCTCCGGCTGCGGCAAGACCACCCTCCTCAACTGTCTCAGCGGCCTCGACGTCGTCGACTCCGGGCGTGTCCTGGTGGATGGCGCCGACGTAAACCGCCTGTCGGACAACAGGAAGACGGAGTATCGTGCCCGCCATATGGGCTTCGTCTTCCAGTTCTACAACCTGCTGCCGGTGCTCTCCGCTATCGAAAACGTGGAGCTGCCGTTGCTGGTTTCCGGCACCTCCGCCCGCCGGGCCCGCGAGAAGGCCCTCGCCGCCCTCGATACCGTCCACCTGCGAGATTGGGCCTCCCACAAGCCGGGCGAGCTCTCCGGCGGCCAGCGACAGCGCGTGACGATCGCCCGCGCGTTGGTCAACGACCCGGCCATCGTCTGGGGCGACGAGCCCACCGGCGACCTGGACAGCACCAACGCCAACGAGATCATGGACCTCCTCTGCGACCTCAACGAGAAGCACGATCAGACCTTCGTCCTCGTCACGCACGCCCTGGAGGTGGCGGAGCGGACGGGTCGCATCATCAAGATGCAGGACGGCCAGATCACCAGCGACCACCGCATCATCGATCGAGAAGCGGGCATCTGGGGGCCGGCGGTCCAGACTGAGGCCGGCTAGGAGACGGCCATGGAAAACCTGTTTGGCATCCCCATGAACAGCATCATGCTGGTGCTGCTGGCGCTGCTGGGAGTTTCCCTGTCAGTCGTCGGCTACGTCGTCCTGCGCAACCGCGTTATGTTCCTCATAGGCCTGCGCAACATCCCCCGTCGCATGGCCCAGACCACCCTCATCGTGATCGGCCTGATGCTCAGCACCCTCATCATCTCCGCCGCCTTCACCACCGGCGACACCGTCCAGAACAGCATCTCCAGCCAGATCTTGACAACGTTGGGCCACGTCGACGAGGAAGTGCTGCTCCGCAGCCAGAACGGTGGCGGCGGCGCGGCCAACCCCAACGGGTCCTTCTCCGAGACTCTGGCGGAGGAGTTCGAAGCGGCGCTGGTAGACGATCCCAATATCGATGGTGTCCTGCCCATCTTGTTTGAGGTTGTGCCTGTGATAAACCCCGGCACCGGCCTCAGCTCGCCCGGGGCGAACATCGTAGGTGTCGATCCGAACAAGCTGGCTGCGTTTCCGGACTTCGTCTCTACCAGCGGCGACGCCGTTCAGGTAGCTGACCTAGCGGAAGACGAAGTGTACGTGAACGAATCCCTGGCCGACGAGGCCGGCATTCAGCCTGGCGACGTGATCGAGGTGTTCGTCCAGAACCGGCCGGAGAAGTTCACGGTTGTGGATGTCGTGGAGGATCGCGTCACCACCGGCGTCTTCGACTTCGAGCAGACGGAAGGGCTGGTGACCAGCCTGGAGACCGTGCAGCGCGTCCTGGGGCGCGAAGGTGAGGTCAACGTCATCGCCATCTCCAACAGCGGCGGCGTGCGGGACGGCGTAGAGTTGACCGATGCGGTTGTGGCCAGCGTCAAGAGGGTGATCGCGGAGGAGGGGCTGGACCTTGATGTCGAGCCCTTCAAGCAGGACGGCGTTGAGGACGCCGAGGAGGCGGGCAGCTTCATGGCCACCTTCTTCCTTATCTTCGGCCTGTTCTCAATCGCCGCCGGCATGCTTCTTATACTGATGATCTTCGTCATGCTGGCCGCCGAGCGGAAGTCAGAGCTGGGGATGACCCGCGCCATCGGCACCAAGCGCGGCCAGCTCGTCCAGATATTCCTCTCGGAAGGAATGGCCTACAACCTGGCCGCCGCCGCCGTCGGCGCCGCCCTGGGCATCCTCATCTCCTTCGGCATGACACAGATAATGGCCCGCATCTTCTCCGAGTTCGACCTGAACATTCAGCCCACTATCACCCTGCGTACTATCGTCATCTCTTACAGCCTCGGCGTGGTGCTGACCTTCATCACCGTCACCTTCTCCTCCTGGCGCGTCTCCAAGCTGAACATCGTCCGCGCCATCCGTGACATCCCCGAACCGCCCGGCGGCCGCATGGGCTGGCGCAGCCTCGCCGCGGCGCTCGCAGCCATCGCCCTGGGCGTCCTGCTGTTCGTGACCGGAATGGCGAACGACTCAATGTTCCCCTTCGCCCTCGGCTCCTCGATGATCCTGTTAGGTGCCGCTATCGTCCTGCGTTTCTTCCGGCTGCCGGACCGCCCCGTGTTTACAACGATGGGCCTCTTCCTGCTGCTCCTCTGGGGCCTCACCGTAGGGAACCGGCTGGATTTCCTCTTCGGCGAGTTGGAGGGTGGCCCCGAGATGTTCTTCCTCAGCGGCGTCGCCATGGTCGCCGCCTCCACCTTCGTCCTCATCTACAACGCTGACATCATCCTGGCCGTCCTCTCTCGCATCGGCGCTCGCTTCGGACGCATCCTGCCCGCCATGAAGACCGCCGTCGCCTACCCCCTCGCCAACAAGTTCCGCACCGGCATGACCATGGCGATGATGTCGCTCATCGTCTTCGCCCTGGTGATGATGTCTGCCATGAACCTCAACTTCAACCGGTTTGCCCTCAACGACGAGGCCCGCGGCGGCTGGGACGTGCTGGTGGAGGAGAACGCCAACAACCCTCTTGGCGGCGACCTGGTGGCGGCGCTGGAGGCTCAGGGGTCCGTCGATACCTCCCAGTTCCGCTCCGTGGGCCGTCTCAGCCTGCCCGGCCGCTTCACCTTCCCCGAGATACGTCAGCACCCGGAGGACGATTTCGACGATTACTTTGTCAGCGGCGTCAGCCCCGGCTTCGTGGACGGCGCCGACATCGCGCTGGAGGCCCGCGCCACGGGGTTCGATAGCGATCAAGCGGTGTGGCAGCAGATACAGGACCGCGAGGACGTCGCCCTCATCGACGCCTTCGTCCTGGACGCCTTCGGGCCCAATTTCGGCCCGAGCTTTTCGCTTGATGGAATCCCCGAGGGCGCCGACGTCTTCGACTCGGTCACCATAGAGGTGCGGGACCCCGTATCCGGAAACACTAGGGAGGAGGTCCGCATCATCGGCGTCATCAGCTTCGCCTCAAGCTCGGCCTTCTTCGGGGTCTACATCCCGGAGCGTACTTTCGCCGACGTGTTCGGCGAGGCGGGATCTTCCCAGTACTACGTCGGGCTGGAGAGCCCTGGCGACGCGGTGGGCGTGGCAGAGGAGATTGAGTCCGCCCTCACAACAAGCGGCGCTCAGGCATCGTCCATCAAGAAGAATATCGACGACGAGCAGGCCTTCTTCCGTAACTTCTTCCGGCTCATGCAGGGCTTTATGGGTCTCGGCCTGTTCGTGGGCATCGCCGCCGTAGGCGTGATCTCCTTCCGCTCGGTGGTGGAGCGCAGGCAGCAGATCGGCATGCTCCGGGCTATAGGCTACACCCGCGGCACGGTGGCCTTGAGCTTCATCTTGGAATCCACGTTCGTAGCGGCGCTGGGCGTCCTCTCCGGGGTTGGGCTGGCTATCTGGCTTTCCTACTTCCTCATGACCTCAGACGAGTTCCCCACCTCGGACTCAGCGTACGCCATACCCTGGTTCCAGATAGCGATTATCTCCGCCTTCGCCTTCTTCGCCTCGCTTCTGATGACGATCGTTCCTTCGCGCCAGGCCGCTAGCGTCCCCATCGCTGAAGCTTTGCGTTACGAGTAGGGCGGGGCGTGGTCTTCACGCGATTCTCACAGTCTTTTCACGAAAATCAGTTAAGAATCAGCTATTGAACCTTGCAAGGCCGCAGAGCTTTTCATAGGATTGTGCGGCATGACCAGGAGAACTCCGATTGGCGGACGGTGCTCTCGCTCCGCCGGCCTGAACCCGCGTCGACTGGTGCGACAGCTCAAGTCAAGGTAAGGGAGGAATCAACCGAGGAGGGACAGGGGCGATAAAAGTTACCCACCGTCTAGGACCGCCGGCAGGATCGCCGCAAGGGGGGCCGGCCGCGACCTGAGGTATCTGCCGTCCCTCAGGGGGCCAGGGGTCCTCCTACCGACAGCCCTAGACGGTGGGCAACCTCGCTCACCGTATCCCCTTTGGGCGTTGGCGTCAAGAAGGCAATTTTGACGCCGCGTTAGCTCCGCTGAGAAGCGGGCCTGCCCCGGCCCGCTTCTCGCTTTTCCCGCCTTCAAGGAATCGCCCCCCGCTCTTTCAGAGCCACGATCTGGTCCCAGTTGTAACCCAGCTCCAGCAGCACCTCCTCCGTGTGCTGCCCCAGCTCCGGCACGGCGCCTCGCGGCGCCTGGGGCGTGTCGGTGAAATCGGCTGGTGTGGCCACCACCGGGATGGGGCCGTCCGGCCCCGAGATCTCGGCGAAGGCGCCTGCGGCCTGGGCCATCGGGTCCTCCACCACCTCGTTGATGGAGTTGACCGGCGCCCACCACACGTCGTGCCGGTCGAATATCTCCCCCCACTGGGCCATGCTCTTCGTAACGAACACCGCGTCCAGCTCCGCCACAAGGGCCGGGCCGTTAGCCCGCCGCTGCTCGATGTTCTCGAACCGGCTGTCCGTCATCAGCTCCTCCCGCTCGATCGCCCGGCACAGGTCGCCCCAGTGCCGGTCCGCCTGGAGAAGGAGAAGCCAGAACCAACGGCCGCCGCCTGACTTGTAGCACGTGATGATGGGGTTGATGGCGTGCTGGCGGTCGTACGGCACGATAGGGGCCTTGAGCCTGAGGGCCAGGCTGACATCCCAGCTCATCATGTACACCCCCATGCGAAGGAGAGACACAGCCACTCTTTGCCCCTTGCCGGTCTTCTCCCGGGCCAGCAGAGCGGCGCATACTGCGCCCGCCGCGGCCGTGCCGGCCATATGGTCGCCCATGCCGCCTCGCTGCTGCGGTATCTCGGCCCCCGCCGGCGTGAGGGCGGCCGCGACACCGGCCCGCGACCAGAACGCCCCTACGTCGTACGCCGCCCGGTCCCGGTCCGGCCCGTCCGGCCCGTAGCCTGTCACCTGGCAGTAGACCAGCCGCGGGTAGCGGCGGCTCAGCTCCTTGTAGCTCAGCCCGAACTGGTCCAGGGCGCGGGGCCGCATGTTGGTCACGAACACGTCCGCCCCCTCGATGAGGCGGAAGGCGATCTCGCGCGCCTCCTCGCTCTCCAGGTTCAACGCCACGCTGCGCTTGCCCCGGTTGTCGGTTTCGAAAGGAGGGTTCACGGTCACCGGCGAGCCCATTAAGGACGCGAACAGGCCCCGGAACGGGTCGCCCTGCGGTGGCTCGATCTTGATCACCTGGGCGCCCCAATCGGACAGCATCGCCGCCGCCGAGGGTGCGGCCACCCACAGCCCCAGCTCGACAACCTTCACTCCCTCAAGTGCACCAGCCACATCCAACCTCGCTTCCGGAACGGAGATACAGATTGGTGCCGGAGGGCAGAGTCGAACTGCCGACACCGCGATTTTCAGTCGCGTGCTCTACCACTGAGCTACCCCGGCACCATCCGCATTCTAGGTATGGCTCCATAGCAGCGTCAAGGCGAACAGGCTGACCCTAAGACCGTCCTGGAGTACAATTTGCGCGGCGCGGCGTACGCTGCCGCCGGGAGAGGTACGCATGAAGGTCGGCACCATCACCGAGACCAAGATCGAAGAGTATCGCGTGGGCCTCACGCCCCAGGGCGTTCGTGCCCTGAGCCAGGCCGGCCACCAGGCGTTCGTTCAGCGCGGCGCCGGCCTGGGCTCCACCTTCTCGGACGAACAGTATGAGGCTGCCGGAGCGATCCTTCTCCCAACGGCCGCCGAGGTAGCTCAGAGCGTGGATATGCTGGTCAAGGTGAAGGAGCCCCTGCCGTCGGAGTACCCGCTTCTCCGCTCGGGTCTCATCCTCTTCACCTACCTCCACCTGGCGCCGCTGCCTGAGCTTACCCGCGCCCTGCTGGAATCCGCCGTCGACAGCGTCGCCTACGAGACCGTGCGCAGGCCGGACGGCTCGCTGCCGCTCCTCTTCCCGATGAGCCAGGTAGCCGGCCGTATGGCCGCTGAGGTCGGCGCCCAGCTCCTGAAGAAGCCGGGCCCCGGCCGTGGCAAGCTCCTTGGTGGCATCACCGGCGTGGCGCCGGCGCGCGCCGTCGTCCTGGGCGCCGGCACGGTCTCCACCGCCGCCTGCCGCGTCCTCGTAGCCCTGGAGGCGCGGACCACGGTGCTCTCCCGCGATCTGCGGCGGCTGTTCGCCCTGGAGTCGCAGTTTCGGGGTCGCCTCAGCACGCGGGTGATCAACCCGGCGTCCATTGCGGAGGAGCTTGAGGGCGCGGACCTGCTCATCAGCGGCGTCCTGGTGCCCGGCGATGTCGCTCCCAAGCTCGTCAGCCGCGAGATGGTGCACTCTATGGGCTCTGGGGCGGTGATCGTCGATGTCTCCATCGACCAGGGAGGTGTCTGCGAGACCTCGCGTCCGACTACTCACGCCGAGCCGACGTACGTGGAGGAGGGCGTGCTCCACTACTGCGTGGCTAACATGCCGGGCGCGGTGCCCCGCACCTCCACGGAGGCCCTCACCGCAGCGACGCTACCCTACGTGCACCGCCTCGCCGAGCGCGGCCTCGATGCCCTCCGCGAGGACGTGTCCCTGGCGGCGGGGGCGAGCACCATCCGCGGTAAGCTGGTGAGCCAGCCGGTGGCTGAAGCCCAGGGGCTGCCTTACACCCCGCTAGAGAAGGCGTTGTGATCATGATGGTTCCTCATCGCCGCCTGAAACCCGCCCGCTTGTAGCCAGCCGGAGTTGATGCTCCAGCTTCCAAGCTGGGGTTGTGCGAAGTGGCCTTAGACATCCCGTGCTGCCTTCCGCTCGTGCTATAATTCACCAAGCTATGCCCCCGCTCCTCATCGCCGCGCCGGAGTCGCTGAGCGGCAAGACTACTGTTGCCGTCGCCCTCGGCCAGCGCTTCAAAGACACCGGCCGCACCGTCGCCCTCTTACGCCTTACCGGCGGTGATCACGCCGCGGACGACGCGCGGTTGTTCGCCGGACTCGCCTTCAACGCTAGCCGCCGGGCTGAGCCCGTCCAGGCTGCGGACGTGGCGGTCGCTGACGAAGACTTCACACTGATCGAAGCGCCGGCGGGCGATCCTCGCCAGGCGGCGGAACGTCTCTCCGCCAAAACGGTGGTTGTGGTGGCGTACGCCGATCCTTTGCCCGCCGACATCCCTTCCTTCTGTGAGGCGATGGGCGACTCCTGCGCCGGCGTCATCATCACCCGTGTTCCCAGCCGCCGCCTGGAGGCCACGCGCACCGCCGCCGAAGGCATCGGCGTCCGTATCGTCGCCCTCGTACCGGAGGACCGCCTTCTGGCCGCGCCTTCGCTCGGCGCCATCGCCGAGGCGCTGGAGGCCGAGACCAGCTCCCTCAACAGCGCCCGCGACAACATAATCGACCGGCCTATCATCTCCTCCATCAGCGCCGATCCGGCGCAGGGTTATTTCGCCGACTACAGCCCCAACGCTGTCATCGTGCGCGGCGACAAGCCTGATCAGCAACTCGGCGCCCTCAACGCTGGCGTGCCTTGCCTCATTATTACCGGCGGATTGCCACTCCTTTCGTACGTGGAGGAACGCGCGCAAGAGGAGGAGATACCGATCCTCAAGACTCGCTACGACACCGTGGCCACCATCGAGCGGTTGGAGCCTCTCTACGGCGCGACGCCGTTCTTCGGTCAGGCAAAGGTGGAGCGCATCGTCCAGCTCACAAACGATCTGGACGTCTCCTCGCTAGTCTAGGGGGAAAAACTTAACGGGCGCCCCAACTTGTCGGGGCGCCCGCGCTCTTCTTTAGGTGTGGTCTAGTGCTGGAAGCGCGCCGCCTCTGGTTCCCCTGCCACCGGTGGTGTCTGAGCTTGGCCCTCTTCTCCGAGGCTGCTGAGGGCCTCCTCAGTGTGGGAAGCCTCAGCACCACTGGGCTTCGCTGAGGGAGCGGGGCTCGGTCGCGCAGTGCCGCAGTAAGGGCAGCCCACCCAGGAGAAGCTGAGCAGCCGCTCGCACTTGGCGCATTGGTCCTTGAGCTGCGTCTGGCAGGACGGGCAGAAGTGATAGTCCTTATCGATGAGCCTGCGGCAGGATGGGCAAGCTCCCTCGTCCCCCAGCTCTCGCAGCAGCGCCTCCTCCTCCAGCGAGCGCGCGTACGCCTCCTCCAGCGTGTCCCGGGGACGCAGCATCAAGTACAGCGCCAACCCCGGTATGTTGAAGCCGGGGAAGAACATCAGCACGACGAACACTGAGAGAAGCTGGAGCGACGAATCGCGGCTACGGTCCCGGACGTCGCGGTAGACCCAGACAACTATGCTGATCCAGAGCAACAAAGCCCAAACGCCGCCGATAACAGCGGCAAGGATTGCTAGCTGTTCCTCCATTACCACCTGCCCTTGGTTCTATGGAATATACTTTTGCGCATTATATCACGGCCTTTCGGCTCATTCTATCACTAGGTATAACGCGCGGCGCCTACGCTTGGCTTCCCTCCCAATCGCCGATAAACTGAGATTCGTACATGTCTCGACGCAAGGATCGGCGGACACGCATACAGCCTTACCGCGTACGCGTAACCCTGGAGGACATCGCCTACGAGGGCGGCGCCCTCGCCCGTCACGACGGCAAAGTCATCTTCGCTGACTACGGCATCCCCGGAGAGGAGGTCGTGGTTGAGGTGGACCGCGAGCGCCAGGGTGTTGCCATCGGTCGCGTGGTGGAGGTCATCTCGGCTGCCGGCGATCGGGTTGAGCCGCCCTGCCCGTATTTCGGCGTCTGCGGCGGCTGCCAGTGGCAGCACATCAGCTACCCCAAGCAGTTGGAGTTGAAAGCCCACATCGTCCGCGAGCAGCTCCGCCGCATCGGCAAGTTTGAGGAGCCGCCCGTCTCACTCACCGTCGGCGCCGACGACCCCTGGAGCTACCGTAACCACGCCCGCTTTTCCGTGAACCGCGAGGGTGAGCTCGGCTTCGTATCCAGGCACAGTCGACGCTTTCTACGCATCGACCACTGCCTGATCATGCACCCCTGGATCAACGAGGCGCTGCCCAAGCTCCAGGGCAAGTCAGCGGGCCTCCATCAGGTCGCCATTCGCTACGGCGTGAACACCGGCGAGGTGCTCATCCACCCGGACCTCGGTGAGATCGAGCCGTCCATCCCCTCCGCTCAGCGCTACTATCACGAGGAGCTGGCCGGAGACCGTTTCCGCATCTCCGGCGCCTCCTTCTTTCAGACCAACACGCCGCAGGCGGAGAAGCTGGTCAGTCTCGTGCGGCAGCGGCTCCAGATCAAAAGCGACGAGCTGCTGCTGGACGCCTACGCGGGCGTGGGCACCTTCGCCGTCGCCCTGGCGCCCGATGCCGGCCGCATCATCGCCATCGAGGAGTCAGCCGCCGCCGTGGACGACGCCATGGTCAATATCACCGGCTCCCCCAACGTCCAGTACCTCAAAGGCAAGGTCGAAGCCATCCTCCCCGAGCTGACTGAGCACCCCGATGCCGTGATCCTGGACCCGCCTCGCCAGGGCTGCCATTCCGAAGCGCTGGACGCCGTCCTGACGCTGGCGCCGGCACGCATCGTCTACATCTCCTGCGATCCCGCTACCCTGGCCCGCGACCTCCGCCGCCTCGCGGACGGAGGCTACCGCCTGGAGGACGTGACCCCCGTCGATATGTTCCCCCACACCTATCACATCGAATGTGTGGCCGTCCTCAGCCACCCCTCCCCACCCAGCGCGAGAACTCAGAACCCAGAACCTGGAACCGCGGAGACGTAGGTTCTCGATTCTGCTCATGCTCATCCTCGCCTCCGCCTCCCCTCGCCGCCGCGATCTGCTCGCCCGCCTCAACCTGTCGTTCAAGGTAGTCGCCCCGCGCGTAGACGAAGGGGTGTTGCAGGGCCGCCCGGAGCCCATCGCCCGTCGCCTGGCCGCCGTCAAGGCCCGCGCCGTCGCCGCAGACCGCCCCGATGCGATCATCCTCGCCGCTGACACCGTCGTCGCCCATCGTGGCGTCCTGCTCGGCAAGCCCCGCGACGCCGCCGAGGCCGAGGCGATGCTCCAGCGGCTGCGCGGCCGTGCCCACCACGTGGTCACCGCCGTGGCTGTCTTGCCTCCCGCCCGGACGGGCGCCCGTCTGGGCGGCCGACGCCGTCCCCTCATCGATCACGCAACTACCTACGTCACGATGCGCCGCTACACGGACGCCGACATCGCCGCCTCCATCGCCCGCGGCGACCCATTCGACAAGGCCGGCGCCTACGCCATCCAGGATGAGCGGCTGGCCCTAGTGGCAAGCTATGATGCCGCGCCTGCCCGTGGCCAGAGCCAGCCCACCGTTAGGCGCGGCTGCTACTGCAACGTGATGGGCCTGCCCCTGTGGACGGCGATACGCTTGCTGGGTCGGGCAGGGCTCGACATAACGCATATCAGCGCAACGGATCTCCTCCCCCAGTGCGCGAACTGTCCCCTGGCACCCTAGAGCGCGGCGACGCCGCACTTTAGGACGCTGGCTGAAGTGCCTTATTCACCAAGTGTTCACCGAATGAGCCCTTATCTTCGGCCGACCGTGCGATAAACGAATTAGACGAAGAGAGCGCCAGCCCAGCGCTCCGTTCCGGTTGAGGGTTTGGGACGGAGGCAGCGATGGAGCTTATAAACGCTCGCGGCCGCAGGGAGGGCGGCCAGGTGCTCATCATGTTCCTCCTCGCGTTCAGCGTCCTCATGGGCTTCGTCGCCATGTCCATTGACGTGGGGCTGATCCTCCACGAGAGGCGTAGCCTGCAGAACGCCGCCGACGCCGCCGCTCTGGCCGGCGCCTCAGAGCTCCCGGAATCCCCTGGCGCGGCCGAGGCCAAGGCCCTGGAGTGGGCCGAGAACAACGGCTACACGGGTGAGAACGGCGCTACTATCACTGTGAACACCCCCTACCTGGGCGACCCCGACTCCGTTGAGGTCATCATCGAAGTTGAGATGCCGTTCATCTTTGCCCGCGCTCTGGGGCTGGAGAGCACCGACATCCGTGCCCGCGCCGTGGCCAGCAACGTAACTGGATCTTTGCCAGGCGTCGCCCTGCTCGCCCTCAACCCCGGGGGCGGCAGCTCCTTCGTTAAAGGCGGTACTAGTGACCTCATCATCAACGGCGGCGGCGCCATAATAGTGAACGATGCGTCGCAGGGGGCGATCCAGCGCTCCGGTAGCGGCGATGTCGTCGCCTCCGGCGGCTTCTACCACTACTACCAGGGAAGTTGGGTCAGCAGCGGAGCCGGCCAGTTCATCCCTGAGCCGGTGCCCGTGACCACCCAGATGGCCGACCCTCTGAGTGGCCTCGTGCCCCCGGACCCGTACGTTGTTGGTACCTCCCAATACTCGGGTGGCACCGCGACGGACCCCGACACCAAGACCCTCAACAGCGGCGACTATGTCCTGAGCCCTGGCACCTACTGGGGCGGCATAGAGATCAGGTCCAGCGCTAACGTCACCTTTTTGCCCGGCATCTATGTCCTGGCCGGCGGCGGCCTCAAGATCGTCGGTAGCGGCACTGTCACCGGCGACGGCGTCTTCTTCTACAACACCTTCGATCCCGAGAACCAGCAGCCCAACGCCGACGGCCAATGCGACGAGATCAACCTCCGCGGCTCTGCCAGCTTCACTCTCACTGCTCCTACTGAAGGCCCCTACGAGGACATCCTGTTCTGGCAGGACGAGGCCTGCACCAATACCATGAAGCACGAGGGCACCGGCGACTCCACGTCGGGCGTGTACTACCTCCCCAGCGCGCATCTGTCTCTCTCCGGCTCCGGTAACGTCGGCTCCGTCCAGATCATCACCAACACCATCGACATCTCCGGCGGGTCGGATCTGATCATCGACTTCCAGAACTTCCTGGACATCCCAGTGCCGGACCATTATAGATTGACGAAATAGCGCCGCCTGAATTTCTGTAGCGCCATACCTCCTACCGCACGCCGACCCCCGCGTCACACCCGCAGGGGCCGGCGGCCTTTTTCCTCCATCGCCCTGCGCACCCGAGCACCTGTATCATTCGGGTAACGCCCAAATCCGTATCTAAAATCGCCCCGTTGCCGATATTTTGCCGACCGCTTGCCGACCAAATTGTTGACACCCACTGAGCCCAGGCGCACAATCGCGGCGGGCCGTGAGGTCGCTGATTCATGAAGGGGATGCGATATGAGACTTCTCGAATGGCTCTTTCTCCTGCCGCTCTGGCGCCGCGTCATCCCCGACGAGGTTTGGCATGTCCCGGCGGCTGTCGGAACGGGCATCGCCTGGGTCGTGGTTATCGTTATTATCGCGGTGGCGTCCGGCGGCGGCGATGATGATTCCGGCGCGACGGTCCAGGACCAGAGCACGCCGGAGCCCACAATTACCGCCACCGCAGCGCCGGAGGCTACGCCAACACCTGAGCCAACGCCGGCCCCAGAACCGGCGGGGCCCGCCTTGACGTTTGAAAGCGGCACATTCATCGTAGGCACCGAGATCGAACCGGGTACGTATGCAAATTCAGGGTCCTCGATATTCTGCTACTGGGAGAGGATGCGTGGCTTCGGTGGCACACCAGACGAGATCATCGCTAATGCGGTCGCGGATATCAGGCAGATCGTAACGATCAG